>CAXGXG010000021.1:0-11499 GCA_964013525.1 uncultured Alphaproteobacteria bacterium
TCGGTAAATTCGCTATAGGCCAGGCTTTCAGCATCGCTGCCGTATTTGTTGTCCTGTTCCATCATGTTAAAAATGCCTGCGATAATCAGCGCCAGTACGAACCAGACCAGTAAATTGCGTCCCATATTATTCACTTAACCCATGTCCTTTCAGAATTGCGTTTTGGTAGCCCTTATTATTTTTAAGGAATATCTTTCATCAATATAATACCACAGCGCGATTAAACAATGTTAAACCTCGGCTGTGATCATGAAACTATCATCTTTTTGACGGATTTGACAGCGGTGAAGGGTAGCGCCTGTAAAATCCGGTTGTTTCATGCGCGTGATCAGGTCTGTCAGTGCCTTATGCCGCGGTGGATACCCGCCGCCAATTCGCACCAAGACATCAGAGATCAAGCGCCCCTGAATATAGGGGTGTAGTTCCAGAAAACATGTTTTGGGAATGCTAAACGTTTGTTCAGAAAAATACCTGTCCATCAGTGGCGCCAAAACAGACTGAATATAGCTTTCTGCATCCTCCAGCTTTTGACGTGCGCTCTCAACATTTTGTGCGCTCAAACCGCATTCTGTTAGTTGTGGGGTGATGGCGCGCAATTGTGCACGGTCATAGCGTGTATCGCCGTTCGATGGGTCGCGCACATAGGGGATATCGTGTTGCTCGCAATAGGAGACGAGCGTTGATTTTGCAACCGTTAGAAACGGACGCAACAGGGTTATGGATCCGCGGGTTGAGACGGTGCGGATTCCGTTCAAGCCTTTCAACCCGCTACCGCGAGATAACCGCATCAAAAATGTTTCAAACTGATCATCCAGATGATGACCCAGCAACAGGCGGTTTATACCATTTGCCTGCATATAACGATCTATCAAGTTGTAACGGATTTGACGTGCGTTTTCCTGTACGCGTGTCGATCCGATCGGTTGATCGGGGCTAAGAATTTGGTGTGGTACATGTAATATTTCGCAGTATTCACCAACAGCTGCGGCCTCTTCACCCGCCTCTTTGCGCAGGCCGTGGTCAACGGTGAGCGCGTGCAATTGAATATTGTTTTGGTTGGCCCAGACATGCGCGCATTTTAAAAGCGCCATGGAATCGGGCCCGCCGGATACAGCAATTGCAATCCCGTTATTAGGGGGCCGGGGCGCGTACGCGTACATAAATTTATCAAAAGCCTGCTGAGGTGTCATGTCGCTTTCAGACATGTTTATTCGGCATCCGCATCGGTGCGATAGCCGTCCAGAAACCCGCGGAACAAATCAACTTCACCTGCAATATTCAGCATGGTTTCGCGGTCGCTTAACGTTGTGCGGCCAGCAGGGCGGGTAACAATGGCAAAGGAATTCGCCAGTGCACTGGTGGCCATCAGGCGTGCGTAATCCTCTTTAAAATTGGCAAGTGACTGCGTGTTGTTGGCCAGTTTCAGTGCCACAGCCGTGTTCAAAACCATTGCGGCCTGTTCCGGTGTAATCTCCGCCGAATCAGGCGACGGCAGGGTCAGACGCAAACTGGTGGCGGCATCATCCCACTGACCGGCGCGCCAGAAAATGTCTGCACGCAAACGGGCGGCATCGGGTGTGTTTAAACCGTTCAGCGCCTGGATTGCCTCTTCGACCATATCCAGTTGGGATAGGGCGCGGGCGCGCAAAAGCTGACGTTCTGCATCCAATGATGCCGGCGTATCGGGGCGGTTGGTACGTTGTAAAATTGAAATCGCATCATTGGCACGGTTGTCCAGTAAGTAGATCGAGGCCAGTCGCGCACCGATGCGGGTGACATCCATACCAGATACGCTGCCATTTTCCAAAACGCCTTCCAACGTTTCAGCGGCGCGGCCCAACAGGTCCATATCAACCAGCTGATCGGTGAAGTTTGCAGCGGCAGTTACGGCATCTTCGCCGCCCGGCATCAATTCCTGAAATTCGTTATAGATGCTGATGGCTTCCAACGGTGGAATTTCTGAAACCTTGCCCTCAACAAACAGGTTGCGGAAAATGCGCAGCATATCACGGCTCAGAATCTCGGTATCCTCGCGTCTGGATTCAGCCAAACGGATCGCATTTTTCAATTGGACCAAACCATCATAATAACGGCCGTTCAGAACTCGCAAAAGGCCGATAGAATGCAAAATCTGGGTTTCAATCGCATCATCACGCCAGGCAAAACGCATGGCTTCCAAATCTTCCAAGGCCTGTTCTGGTGTGATGATATCTTCCTGCCATTGTAACAGGGCTGTCGCCAGACGTGATTTGGCCCGGTAGAGTCTGTCACGATAGCGCATGGCGCTTTCCCATTGCTGTAAGGCTTTTTCAGGCTGGCCGTTTTGGCGGTACATCTCGCCCTGAAGGTACAAACGCGCGGCACGGTGGCGTACGGGCAGTTCATCCTGATAGTTATCCAAATTTTCAAGCAGGGCAGCGGCCCGCGGCGGGTTCCCGTTACGCAAAGCCGATTCCGCCATGTATAAAATCATTGGTGTTGCCAGTGCATCGGGATAGTTGTTCAAAATGCGCGTGCTTTCCGGAAACAACTGTTCTGCCAATGACCAGCGTTCCGCACCCGCCGCGGCAAATCCGCGCCAGATTTTCGCCTCGGGCTGGTTTTGCAGTGCGGCGGTTCCCAAATCGTCGACCGCTTCGCCATATCGGCCGGCAAGGGCCTTTGAGGCGCCACGAATTGCCAGAAAGCTCAAGGTTTTGGCTGTTTCAGGGTCGGCATCTTCGACCATATCCAAAATCCCCATGGCCTCGGCACCGAAGCCGTTGGCAAAATGCAAAAGCGCCATGTCAAACAGGGCATTGACGCGCTGTTCTTCATTTGTGGCGTTGCGTACGCGTTCAACCATCTGCAGACGGTTTTCATGGAAACGATCAATTCCGCCACGCCGCCAAACGCCCAGATTAAACAGACGTTCCGTATCATCGTTGTCTGCGGTGGGTAGGGTAAAGGCCTGTGCCGCAGGGGTCCTAAGGGCTGCCGGTGAAACATTCAGGCCATTCACAGCTGAAATGATCACGCGGCCGTTTTCTGTGTCGATTTTTAATTTGTCGCTTTTTTCAACCGCGGCAAAACCCAAATAGGTCGGCAGCAGGCTGACATCTGGTGTTTCGGAATAAACGGCGGTGCTTTGCGCAGCAGACTGGGTGGGGACGACATAAATGGTATCGCCAATGACGGGGTCTGGTAATGTGTAGACTTTCCCCGGGTCGGTAAAGGGTACGAAGATACTGGCAAATCCGTTGTTATCGTAGGTGATATCGGGATAACGCGCACCCAATGTCGGCGCCGGATCTGCGGACAGGCTGATTTGCCAGGACAGATTGCGTTTGGAAACCGCAACATTGGCATTTTCAGGGCGTTGATAGCGATAGGCAATGCCACCATCCAGCGGCAGGGTTTGCGGATCACCCAAAACATCAGACAGGGGGCCGAAACGTTCTGGTTCAATCGTGCCCAGTTCAGACCCCAGCACCAGCCACAGCGCGTCATAACGTTCAAAAACAGCCAGCGGCGTCGGTTCAATTGTTGAAATGGTAATCAGGGTGGGTTCCTTGGGCGCAGGGGTCCGCGGTGCCGTCGGGCGCGCATCTACCAGAATTTCGTCAGGCAGGTTTTCGGAAATGGCGGAGACATCATCCGCCGTGTCTGTGTTTTCGGATGCGGCACTGTCCTCCGGCCGGGAATCCGGTGCACTGTTTTGTGCGGCTTCAACAGCGGCGACAATTTCAGCGGCATCAGGGTCCATCTGGGCCTCTTCACGCGCTACAGGGGGATCAACGCGTGCGGGGGGTGCCGCCGATGTGGCCGGGCCGTCGTTATCTTCATTTTCCGCCAGGTCATCCGGTCGCGGTGCAGGGGCGGGCGGCACATTATCGGGTGTCTGTACAGGCGCGGCATTTGTTTCGGGTGCGGTGTCGTTTTGCGCTGTGGCCTCTTGCGCGGGCGCAGGCGCAGGCGCCGTTCCGCCGCTTACATCAATAACAATGCTGCGGACAACGCGGGAATCACGAATATCAGCACCCGGCAGCAGTGTCATCGTCACCACAGTCTGGGCGTTTGTACGTGCGGCAAATGTGATGTCTGTAATGTTTTTCAGATTTGCGGCATTGGGCAGGCTGGCATTGCCATCGATTCCGGCTTCAAACGTCAGGGTCACGCGATCGCCTGTACGGCTGGCGGTATAGCCAACCATTTTATTCCATTGAAATATAATGCGGTCGGCAGTTTTGCTGTTGTCAGTGCGCACGGAAAGCCCCGCCGTGCGGGCCATCGCCACGCCGGAATACAGGACACATACAATTGCCAAAAGGCAGAAAATCGGTCGTCGGTTTTTTAAAAAGTTACGAAACATTTGTGGTGGGCACGCATTTCAGTCGTTCGATATCCAGTTTACACAAGCTGTGAACAAAAATCACGGTTTTTTAAGGGATTAGCCCTTTAAAAATCTTCCACCGGGCGATTTTTGTGAATGACAATCTCGACCCGACGCAAATTGGCATAGTTTTGACCGGCTTTGGCCGGAATCTGAACAGTGTAGAGTTGCAGTGGCCCTTTATATCCTGCATCTTTTAAAATGGTTGCCACACTCTGCGCACGTAACAAGCCCAGCCCTGCATTTCCCTGATAATCGGCCGTAGGGCGGCGCACCGGTTCGGGGTCGGTATAGCCGACAATGTGAATAGCATTTTTCAGGTTGTTAAACAGGGCGATCATATCCACCAAATCCGCGCGTGTTTGGGGTTGAACCCGAAAATCCCCGCTAGCAAACAGCAGGCTTTGCGGCAATGACAGGGTTAGGCGATCGTCCGTGCGTACGACACGTACAGTGTCCAGATTGGGACGTTCCGACAGGTTGGCAGACAAGATTGAGGCCAGGTAATCCAGATTTTCGCCCGGCATCGCTGACAGGCGCTGCCCTGCAGGGTCAACCGCGTTTCCAGCCTGGGTCAGGTCATATGTGCTCGTATTTTGCGTCACAACAAAAGGAACATTCGACAGGATTTCCCGTTCAGGGTTGATCATGGAAAAAATAAGAACAAAAAATGTCAGCATCAATGCGATGACATCGGTAAAAGATATCAGCCAGGTGTCTGATGTGGAACCCGTCTGCATCCATATGTCACGGCGGTTTGAGCGTGGTGTCGACATCAGCGCCCCCCGTCTGTAAAAACCAAACGTACGGATGTGCCTTCCCAAGGGGCGGCTCCAATACGGAACTCTTCGGCTGCAATCCCATTTACAATCAACCCGTCACGCACTGTATCGGCAGCATTAATGATCGGTGCGGAGGCCCCATTCGGAGCAGGCAGGACGAGTGTCATATCATATTCATCCAAAAGGGAATCGACCTGCGCAAAAAAGCGCTGACGCTGAAGGGGTGTCATAACCGCATTCGGATCATCGCGATCCAATAAGCGTCTGAGGTCAGGCCCGTTCATAGAGACGACAAGCGCGCCCGCATTCATTTCGGTGCGGGCGTCAAAAGGAAAATCCTCTGACGTTAAAAAGCTTTCAAAGCTTTGCAACTGAGCGTCTCCGGCCCCGCTTGATTGGGATGTGTCCCGTTCGGAGGGGTTGTTAGGGCCCCGTAAATCACGCACGGGAAAGACCTTTTCCAAACTGTCGATGACAGGATCGGTTTTGTTTTCGTCAAATTCCGCACCTGCGGTCATGGCAATGAAAAAGGCCAGCAAAAGCAAAAACAGCGACAACGTCAAAAACTGCGTGCCGCTGATCGATTTGTACGCCGACGGATCGCGCATTAGTTTTCCTGCGGCAGATCAAGTTGGGGCAATTGCGATTGTTCAACCAGCTGAATGGTCACTTCCTGTGCGCGCTGGGGTGACATGGCCGCAAAAATAGGTGCGGATTTACGCTCGCTCATCCGGCTGAGAACGGACAACAGGATATCCATATCCATCGTATTGAAAATGGCCGCGGCTTCTTTGGGTTTCATGCTTTCATAAATTTTCACCATGCTGCGCAGGCGTTCTTCCTGAACCTTTTGCTGCTGACCCAAAAGCCCTTCAATCTCGGCACGCAGTTTGGCAAGCTCGGATATCTTGCGATCCATTTCCTGTTCTGCGGCTTCCATCAGGGCTTCGCGCTGCATCAGGCGCTGTTCGCGCGCTTCGATCGCATCGCGGCGTTTGGCAAGCGATTGCAGAACCTCAATTTCGGTTTCGGAAAAATTTGATGCGGGCAGAGCCGGCAGGTTACGGTCTTGTTGAATGCGTTCTTCGTCACTGATCGCGTTGGTATTGCCGAGCGCGTCATTCGCCTGCATTTCATTTAAAATTTGCTCAGCTTCGGCTGTCATGGATGGGGGCTGTTCATCGGCTGGTGTGACCTCCACCGCAGATGCGGGGGAAAAGACCTGTAATTGGCCGTTTTCATCCTGAAATCCGTTGATCACGCTGCTCATGCGTGCGCCCAACGACAAAATGACAACCAGCGTCAAAATGCTGAAAATATTTAATTTTCTAAAAAGCTGTTTCATATATCTACCCCTTTAACCCACTATTGATATGGTGTCCGGCACCTTCAAAGTCAAGCAGGCCGTGTGGTTGCCTTTTTTTCTATTCAATTTTTGTTCCGTTTTTCTGCCAAAGCGGCTTGCAGTTCTTTTTCCGCACGTGTGCGGGGTTTTTTCTGTTGAGCGGCTTTACCGTCACCCTGTACAGTCTGGCGGCTTTGCGAGGCGATGGCCTGCAGGCGTTCGGCCAGATTGTCACCGGCCTCAATCATAATTTCCAGCTCTTCCGACAGGGCCTGGGCTTTACCATTTTGCGCCCCCAATTGATCGGAGGCTTCCAAAGCTGTCTTTTTCATGGTTTTGACCGCAGCTTCTGCGCGGTTCGATGCCGTATCCAGTTGCTTAACCAATTCGCCCAAACGGGCCTGATCCTTTTTAATCTCCGCAAACTGGCGCGACAGACGCAACCCGAAAAACAGTGCAATAAATAAAAACAGCAAAAGTATGATATCCAGAACCATCATAAGCATTTAACCCTCACCCTTATCATTCTTTTGCGTTTTGCCTTTTGCGGCCTTTTCTTCATCGTCTTCGGTTTTTTGGGGCTTAATATAATTCTCAATATTGACGGCCAGCTGACCCTTGCGTTGACCGGTTCGCGCGGTAAACATCGGATAATTTCCGACCCGCATTTCGACCTCGTCATCGATGCGGGTGTTCAAAATCATTTGTGATCCAGGCTGCCAGTTTAAAATATCATAGAGTGAAACCGGCGCCTCGCCCAAAACGGCCTGCAATTCGACATCGGTCTTCAGCAGCTCCTTGGTCAGGTGGGTTTCCCAAATGGAATCCTGCCCGAATTTTTCCCCCATAAACATTTCTAACAGCAGATCGCGGATCGGCTCAAGCGTGGCATAGGGGATCATAATTTCAACGCGGCCACTGCGGTCACCCATATCAATACGCAACCGGGCCAGAACACCCGCATTTCGTTCCTGCGTAATGGTCGCAAATCGCGGGTTCGTTTCAATGCGGTCCAGACGGAAACTGACAGGTGAAAGCGGATCAAACGCAGATGACAAGTCATTCAGCGTCACATGAATCATGCGTTCAACAAGCTTGGTTTCGATTGTTGTATAGGGGCGCCCTTCGACCCGCATGGCGGATGTGCCGCGGCGCCCGCCCAACAACACGTCAACCACGGTATAGATCAGGGCGCTGTCGGTGACGATCAGGCCGTAATCAGACCATTCCTCCGCCTTGAAAATACCCAGCATTGCGGGCAGGGGGATGGAATTCAGATAATCGCCGAAACGCACGCTTGAAATATGGTCAAGCGAGACTTCGACGTTGTCAGACGTCAGGTTTCTAAGGCTGGTGGACATCAGGCGGACCAAACGGTCAAACACCATGTCCAGCATGGGCAGGCGTTCATAATTGACCATGGCGGAATTGGCCAGCTGTTCCATGATTTTGGAGCTGTCACCAGCGCCGAACTCGTCATTAAAGCCGAGCAGACTGTCAATTTCGTCCTGATCCAAAACCTGTTCGCCGTCACCGCCCTCTGGGGCGGGGGCGTTCGGGTTCTGCTGTTCTACATCGTTATCTGCCATAATTTGTTACTTTTTCATTCTAGATTTATTGGACCAGCATTTCCTGGAACAAAACATCACGCACTTCCAATTCGGGGGCGGCGGCATTCACACGCTCCAACAGCTCAAGCCGCAGGCGGTAAATTCCGGATGACCCCTGCAGGTCCTCGACCCGCAATTCCCGCAAATAGGTTTGGAAATGATCCGTAATGCGGGGGATATATTGTTCAACCATTGCCAGATTTTCTTCGTCCGGCAGTTCCAGCTGCACGACCAGAAACAGGAATTGTTGTTTCGCCCCTGTTGAATTCAGGTTCACGCGCATATCCGGAATGGCATAATAAAGACCCGGGCCTGCACCCTCCTGTCCGGCAGTGGCCGCCAGTTCTTCCTGACACTTTTCATAGCGGGGATCGCCTTCTTCAACTTCTTCGCAGTTGACTTCGATACCCAGCATGCTGTCCAGATACCCCATAAAATAGGCGGCCGTTCCCGCCCCTGAAATCAAAAGCAACGGCAGGATAATAAAGATAATAATCTTTTTGGCGTTTAAACCGCCTTTTTCTTCACCTTCAGCCAGCGGATCTGTGATGTTTTCGCTGTCATTTTCGGTTTTCGGATTGTCCTGCGCGTCAGCCATGGGATCCTCTTTTTACAATATAGTCTATCGAAACGGTTTTAATATTCTATGAAATGGCGCGGGAATGCGCCGGGGGCAAGTGTCTTTTCAGATTCTATCAGAAAATTCAACAACATGCACAGTGATTTTTTAACGCACACGCGCGTGGGGAGTAAAACGGCACTCCTTTTGCACAGATGAACCCTAGAAAACGGGTCACACACCGCAAATTACAAAACTGGCACGTCCATTGCATAGTTATTCCGTGGGTGAGGTTTTCGTCACGAGAGACGGCGGAAACGCATAAGAGTTAAAGAGAAGGGTTATATAAGAGAATGGAAAATTTAAGTTACATCAGTTTATCCCATCAGACCGCGCTCAAGCGTCAGATGGATGTTGTGGCAAACAATATTGCCAACATGTCGACCCCCGGCTTTAAATCGCAAAGCGTTTTGTTTGAAGAATATGTTCAAAATGCCGGTCACGGTGACAAAGACCCGACGGGCAAGTTTTCACAAGTTTTAGACCGCGCAACATGGCGCAATATGGACCAGGGTTCACTGTCAATGACTGGCAACCCGCTGGATATGGCGATTACAGGCGATGCTTATTTCGCTATCGAGACCGAAGCGGGCCCACGTTATACACGTGCCGGTAACTTTAGCCTGAATGACCGTGGTGAGATTGTAACCGCCAAAGGCCACTTGGTCGAAGGTGAAGGCGGGGCCCTGCAAATCCCCGAAGGCGACAGCCAGATCAAGATTGATAAACAAGGTAACCTCAGCACCGAAAGCGGCCAGATCGCCAAGGTTCGCTTGGTCAGCTTTGACAATCCACAGGATCTGATCGCAACAGGTGATGGTATGTTCCGCGCTGAACCCGGCACTGAACAGGATGCACCCGAAGGCACCGAAATTACACAAGGCGCGCTGGAAGGATCAAACGTGAAAAGCATTGTTGAAATGACCCGCATGATTGATGTTTTACGCACCTATCAACAGGTTCAAAAAATGGTTCAGGGTGACCATGACCGTCAACGATCGGCCATCAGAACCCTGTCACAGGTCAATTAAGAAGAATTAAGAATTAACGACCCGAATTAAGATTTAAAAAGAGAGAGTAAGGAGAAAAATATGTCATTAACACTCGATATCGGTGCTACAGGTATGCTGGCCCAACAGTTGAACGTGGATGTGATTTCCAACAACATCGCAAACATGACAACCACAGGCTTTAAACGCCAACGCGCTGAATTTCAGGATTTATTGTATCAAACCAAACTGCGCCCCGGTTCCGCATCAAGTGATGCCGGTAACACGGTTCCCGCAGGTATCCAGTTGGGTATGGGTGTAAAAGCCGGATCGGTTTACCGCATCAACGAACAGGGTGCATTGAACATTACAGAAAACTCATTCGATATTGCCATCACAGGTGAAGGGTATTTCCAAGTGGAAACACCAAATGGTGAAACGGCCTATACCCGTGACGGATCATTTCAGCTGAATGAAAATGGCGAGCTTGTGACCTCCGAAGGTTACCGGTTAGAGCCAGGGATCACGATCCCTGAGGATGCGGTTGATATCACCATTAACGAAAGTGGTGAGGTTCTGGTCAAGCTTGACGGTCAGATCGACCTGTCCAATGTGGGTCAGATTCAGACAGCCATCTTTTCCAACGTTGCCGGCCTTGATGCCCGCGGAAACAACCTGTTCTTTGAAACAGCTGCGTCCGGTGCTGCCAATGTCGGAACACCTGCATCTGAAGGATACGGCGGTATTCAGCAGGGTGCATTGGAAGGATCCAACGTGGACGTGGTTCAGGAAATTACCAACCTGATCTCCGCCCAGCGTGCCTATGAGATGAACTCGAAAGTCATCCAGACAGGCGATGAAATGATGAGCACGATCACACAGCTGAGATAAGAACAGTGAAACTGGCACGAAGTCTGCATAGTACTTAGACGTGTAGGGAATAAAACTGTAGGAGCAATCATTATGAACACCGATTTTCGCATAGATATCAAACACGAAGTTGATCTTCCGTCTGATACGCCGATGTTCAGCCAGCGGCTGATCATCTCAGCGGGATTGTGTGTTCTGTGCATGCTCTTCAGCTTTGCCCTTCTGATCTTTTCAACGCCGCGTGCCATGGCCGCTGATGCCGTTGTGGTTTTAAAATCCGATGTGTATCTGTCTGACAATGTGGTCACTGTTGGCGACGTTTTCGAAAATGCCGGTGAACATGCAAACCATGTTTTGGCCCCGGCCCCTGATGCAGGTGATACGCTTGTTTTGGGTTACAATGACCTGAAACGTATTGCCGGTGCTTTTAACTATACATGGCAGGGCAGTGCCGCTGACAATATCGTATTGCAGCGCGCCGTCAGCGAGGTTGATAAATCCGACATCGCACGCTTGGTTGAAGACGCCGTCCGTCAGGACCTTGGCAATGCCGACCGCGTAGAAATTGCCATGGATACGGTTCTGCCACGCGTCATTATGAATGGCCTGGATGATCCGGCATTGGAAGTCACCTCGGTTAAAACTGATACAATTGATGGCTCGTTTGACGTGACCGTTGCCGCCAGTAACGAAAACGGTGCACGCAAGACTGTTGATATGTCCGGACGCTTTTACCGTGTGACCGATATCCCGGTTCTGGCGTCGAATATTCAACGTGGCGATGTCATCCGCGAACGCGACATTAAAATGACATCTGTCCGTCAGGACCAGATTACACAAGACATCGTTTTGTCGCGTGACGACCTGATCGGCATGGCACCACGACGCACATTAACAACTGACCGTCCGGTA
>CAXGXG010000022.1:0-11119 GCA_964013525.1 uncultured Alphaproteobacteria bacterium
TGTGTTGCAGGTGCCGGGTCTATGACCATTGATTACCAAGCCGGAACCCTAAGTATTGGGGAAACCGTTCTGAAGGCTGGTGAGGTTCTCACCCTTGATGGTGGAACAGGTGAAGTCTTTAACGGTGAAATCCCAACTGTAAAACCTCAATTGTCAGGCAATTTCGAAAAGTTGATTTCTTGGGCAGACGACATCAGACGTATGAAAATTCGCACAAATGCGGAAACACTTGAGGATGCAAAAGTTGCCCGCGATTTCGGTGCCGAGGGGATCGGGCTCTGCCGCACAGAACATATGTTTTTTGATCCGGAGCGCATATTGAGTGTGCGTGAGATGATTTTGGCAAATTCCTCAGATGACCGTGCCAAAGCATTGGCAAAGCTTGAACCGCATCAGATACAGGATTTCAAGGATCTGTTCACTGTGATGGCTGGCCTACCTGTCACCATCCGCCTGTTGGATCCCCCTCTTCATGAATTCCTGCCACATAATGAGAAAGAGGTCAAAGACCTGGCAAAGGCTCTCGATGTTCATGAAAGCGCGCTGAAAAACCGCATTGCAGACCTGACGGAAACCAACCCCATGCTGGGTCACCGCGGTTGCCGATTGGCTGTGACCTATCCGGAGATCTATGAAATGCAAGTGCGCGCCATTATGAAGGCGGCAATTGATGTGGCGCAATCCGGCAATGATGCCGTTATTCCCGAAATCATGATTCCTTTGATTTCTGACAGCAAAGAGCTAAAGGTCATTAAGTCCCTGGTTGAAGCAACGATAGCGGACGTTTTAAAAACGTCGGAGGTTCAGGTTGATTATTCCATCGGTACGATGATTGAGCTGCCGCGCGCGGCATTGACCGCTGATTTGCTGGCTGAGGACGCAGAGTTCTTTAGCTTTGGAACCAATGACCTCACGCAAACAACCTATGGAATCAGCCGTGATGACGCGGGACGATTTATACCTGCATACCAGGATAAAAATATCATTGCCCGTGATCCTTTCGTCAGCATTGATGTGATGGGTGTCGGTGCATTGGTTAGAACAGCCTGCACGCTGGGGCGCAAGGCGCGTACAGATATCAAGCTAGGGATTTGCGGTGAACATGGCGGGGATCCAGATTCGATTGCATTTTTTGAAAATGCGGGCCTGGATTACGTATCCTGTTCACCCTATCGCGTGCCGATCGCAAGGCTCAGCGCCGCGCAGGCAACTCTGCGTGATCAGGATTAAACAGGAAGTTTTAGGTAGGCCGGCTTTAATACACTGATATCTGCCGGGCTTTCCTCTTGATGTAAACTATCGTCAATGTGGGTCAATTTGACAAGGGCAAGGCCCTTTTGTCCGTCGTCATATACAGACAGAATTTCGCCAGCCATTTTACCATCCTGATTTTGAACAAATCCGGCCTGCATGGCTGTATCGGAAGTGACGGTCATCAGACGTTTTTTAACCAATCCTCTATAATGAATACGGGCTGTCAATTCTTGCCCCAGGAAACACCCCTTTTTCAATGATATGGCATTCAACTGATCCAGGTTGCCATCATAAAGGGTGGAGAGTTCCTGTTTTAAATCACGGCTGCCGTCAGGCACACCCAGCATGACGCGGTGCGTGTCATATTCAGCCATCGTAGCATTCGTTGTGATGTCTTCGTTGCTGATCATACGCAAGCCCAATTCGTTGAGACGCGGGTCCTGATAAAAAATCTGCGCTTTAGATGTATCTGCCTTTTGATCCCCCCATAGGACGTAGACTTTAATATCGTCCCTCCACTCAAAGCTTACCTTTGCACGCAAGGCATAGACCTTAAGGCGCTTGGCAAAAGCACCGGCATCATCCGTCAGAACCTCAAGGCAAAACCCGCCATCAATTTTCGTTACAATAAAGTCATATAAGAATTTGCCCTGCGGTGTCAGAAAGCAGCTGTAAACCGCTGGCTCTGTATTCAGGGCATTCATGTCGTTTGTAATTATGCCCTGCAAAAAGCTTTTGGCATCTTCGCCCGTCACAAACAGGCATCTACGATTTTCAAGATGTGCAATCATGATGTGATCTTATTTGATTTCGTTGTAACGCGCCAGTGCCTCTTCGCGGGCTTGTTTGTGATCGACAATCGGCTCGGGATAGTCTTTGCCAAGTGTGATGCCGGCCTCTTTCAGAACATCTTCGGGCGCATCCCAAGGGGCATGGATATGTTTATCAGGTAAATCGGCCAATTCGGGCACATATTCCCTGATATAGCGGCCCTTTTTATCAAATTTTTCGCTTTGTGTTATTGGGTTGAATATCCGGAAAAATGGCTGTGCATCCGCACCGCAGCCGGCAACCCATTGCCAACCACCCGAATTGTTGGCCAGATCTGCATCAACCAGGCAATCCCAAAACCATTTCTCACCCTTGCGCCAGTCAATCAATAGGTCCTTAACCAGAAAAGACCCGACAATCATCCGTACGCGGTTATGCATCCAGCCTGTGCGCCACAACTGACGCATGCCCGCATCAACTATGGGGTAACCTGTCTGCCCTTTTTGCCAGCGTTCAAGGCGATTTTCAGACGTTGACCACTTAAAGCCACTGAACTTTTCGTGCATTGGCTGGTCCGTAAAGTTATTGACATTATAAAGGAGGTTATAACAAAACTCGCGCCAAATGATTTCATCCAGATAGGTTTTGCGCCCCTCACTCTTTCGCTCTTCTTTAACGCGAGACCATATTTGATAGGGGCTGATTTCCCCCCAATGCAGATGCGGTGACATGCGGGATACGGCCTCATCCTCGTGCGCGGGATAATTGCGGCCGTCTTTGTAATCGGTAAGATGATCTGAAATGAAAGCTTTTAAAGACTTCTCAGCCCCTGCTTCGCCGGGGGTCCAGACGTCATAGAATTCTTCGTCCCAATCCCGATCGGGCAAAAGTTTAAAATCGTCCAGCTTTTCGCTTTTCGGAAGAGATTTAGCCGTTTGAATCGACGGCACATCATATGCAGGACGAATAGTGTCTTCGCGCTCGCGGCAGGCCTTCATAAACGGGGTGTAAACCTTGTAATAAGAGCCGGATGTTTTGGTTTTGATCTCCCATGGCTCAAAAAGCAGACTTCCTTTAAAGGTCCGGACCTCAATGTCCATATCCTCCAATGTGGATTTGATGGATTTATCCCGCGGTACGGCCCAGGGCTCGTACTGGCGGTTCCATGCAATCTGACAGGCACCAGTTTCTTTGACGATGTCTTTCAATATTTTTTCCGGGTCGCCTTGACGCAAGACCAAATCCGTATTCTTTTTGTGTAAATCTGTTGCCAGTGATTTCAGGGAGTGATGCAACCACCATTGACTGGCGGCACCCGGATGCCATTTATGCTGATTTTCTGTGTCATAAATATATAGCGGGATCACAGGACGTCCGGATTGTCCGGCAAACCACAGTGCCGGATTGTCAGCAAGTCGCAAATCCTTGCGAAACCATACGATTATGGGCGCATCACTCATCACTTCGTCCTTTGGCATGTGAAATACAGTCGTTAATGACTATACAGGTCACAAGCTGAAAAGTTCAAATGGAATATAATATATGGGAAAAAGTGGTGCCCCCAGCGAGACTCGAACTCGCACTTCCGAAGAAACCGGATTTTGAATCCGGCGCGTCTACCAATTCCGCCACAGGGGCAACGGAGTGAACGAGGGTGAATATATCGAATAGCTGGAATAATGCCAAGCATTTTATTTTTGCGCGAAACGAAAATCATGATAAAACAAACCTATGTTGAGAAAATTATATGACTGGACACTGGATATGGCGGGCAAAAAGCACGCCACACCCGTATTGGCAGCTGTATCTTTTACCGAAAGCTCCTTCTTTCCCGTGCCACCTGATGCCTTGCTTGTGCCCATGTGCCTGGCACGTCCTGAACGTGCGTTCTATTATGCGCTGGTTTGCACCATCGCATCCGTCATCGGTGGTATTGCCGGATATGGAATCGGCTATTTCTTCTTTGAAGCTTTGGCTGAACCTGTTCTCGAATTCTATGGCAAGCAGCATTATTTTGATGATTTTGCGGGCATGTACAATGAATGGGGCGCATGGATCGTTTTGGGTGCGGGAATCACCCCCTTCCCTTACAAGGTCATAACGATTGCCAGTGGCGTCATGCAGATGAATTTGGGATTGTTTGTTATCTTTTCCATCGTGGCACGTGCCATCCGTTTTTATCTGGTAGCCGGACTGATATGGAAGTTTGGCCCCAGTGCCAAAACCTTTGTCGAGGATAACCTCAAGTGGGTGGCGACAGGCGGATTCGTCTTTTTATTGTTAATATTTGCCGTGTTTAAGTTTTTGGTTTAAAAATATGTCTATGGAACAACATCCGTATAAAATCATACAAAACGCAGCCGCGTTTATCGTTTTCATCAGCTTTTTGACCTTGCTGACAGTGCTGGTGTCACAATATGTGTTCGGGCTCAACCCATGTCACCTCTGTATTTATCAGCGCATTCCGTATGTCATTGCTATCGCGCTGGGCTTGATCGCATATGGTGCTGCACGTCAGGACAAGGAAATTGGCAATTTCTTTCTGGCCTTAACGGGTGCCACATTTTTGGCCGGTTTCGGTTTGGCCGTATTCCACGTGGGTGTTGAACAAAAATGGTGGGCGGGCCTGGAATCCTGCAGCCTTTCCGATACAGGCCAAATGTCTATTGAGGAGCTGCGTGAACAGATTTTGAAAGCGCCAGTAGTGCGCTGTGACGAGGCCGCCTTTACTTTCCTTGGGCTTTCCATGGCAGCATATAACGCCATTTTGTCCTTTGCTCTTGCTGTATTTACCCTATTTTCTTTGAAGAAAGGGCTATCCAAATGACGAAACAACGCACTCTCCCCGGTGACTTAAATCACAATGCACGTTCATATGTAAATGTGCAGGAAGCTGAAATTGCCCAGATGATCCGTGTTAACCATGCCGGTGAATACGGTGCGCAACGCATTTACAAGGGGCAAATTGCTGTTCTGGGCGATGATCCCGAATGTGGCCCACTTCTCCGCCATATGGCCGAGCAGGAAGACGTCCATCTGGAATATTTTGATACAAGCCTACAGTCTCGCAAAGTACGTCCGACTGTGTTCCAACCGTTATGGCACGTTGGCGGATATGCGCTGGGGTATGTGACGGCAAAAATGGGAAAGCGGGCTGCCATGGCGTGTACTGTTGCTGTGGAGGATGTGATTTCCACCCACTATGGTGAGCAGCTATATACCTTAAATAATGTGAATACAGAACCTGAGCTGCAAAAAACGATTGCTAAATTTAAAGCCGAAGAAGAAGAGCACCATGACATCGGTATTGAGAACGAAGCGGAAATGACCAAAGGATACAATGCCTTATTCACCGTAGTTCAATCAATATCTAAGGCGGCTATTTTTCTTTCTAAGCGCTTTTAATCTTTTTATCTTCAAAATAATCGCCTAACCATTCCAACTCCTTGATGTGATCAAGGTCTTGAAGGCGTGGAGCAAGATAGCTGCCAACAGTTGTTTTGCCATCAGCCAAGAAAGATTCCTCTAAAAGGTTTATGAGGTGGGCGTCGCTTAGATTTCTTGCAGCGGTCAAAACAAAAGCAAGGTAGCGGTTATAGGGGAGAATGTTATCGGTCCAGACAACGGAGGCAGGATTTGGCTTTGCACGCTCCATATAAAACGCGCGCTGCATAGGCTCCGCTTCTAGATGCTTCAGGAATGCCGCATTGTTTCTAAATCCACAGCAGGCAATGCCATGCTCAAACGTACCATCTGTATTTTTAAAATGCGCTTTCTCTAATCTATACTCACGCTCACGCTTGACGAGTGCCGGATATTCGCCGCCAGGAACCTCGAATGCGGCTCCCAAAACTTTGCAGCCCTCGCGCTCAAACATCCCCCAGTTGGCGATCATTCGGCTTTGCGACAGCCGGTCAAGGTCAGTCGCTTTAAGGTTTCCGTCTATCTTGTTGAAAATACGTGTGTATCCGAGAACGGAAATCGGACGAAAGTTCGTAAGGTTTGGGCAGGACCGTCTGGCATCCTGTTCGGACATCAGGGATCCAAAACCAATCACGGTCAGATAATCAGACATTTTGAATTTCGGTTTTCCAGTGGATAGGCAAAAGCTCTTCGATCGTCATGACTTCGCCATGGCGTAAAAGAACACGCGTTTTGTTGTTTTTACCCGAAACCTGATAGATATATTCGCGGCAACGCCCGCATGGGGTTATCACTTTGCCATCCTTATTTACAGCAACAATGGTTTCGATATCCTGTTCGCCAGCTGTAATCATCGCGCCAATTGCGACATGTTCCGCACAAGCACCCAAATCGCAGTCCGATTCAATGTTGATACCTGTATAGAATGAGCCGTCCTTTGTAATAATGGCGGATCCCACCTTCCCGGCCTCGACATTTCGGGACAGCGTGCGCGGTTTAACCAGCGAACGGGCCATATCAATCAGTTCTTGGTCTTTGGAATTATGGGTTTTGCTCATGTTTGCCTTGCTTAGTCGTTATCCAGTTCTGTATCCCAATACAGGTAATCGCTCCAGCTTTCGTGCAAAAAATTAGGCGGAAACGCCCGCCCATTGCTCTGCAATTCGTGAATGGAAGGCTGTCTAGGGGACCTTAAAGGAAACATATGACATTCCTTGGGAAGTTTCGAGCCTTTTTTTAAATTGCAGTCCCTGCAAGCCGCGACGATATTCTCCCAACTGGTACGGCCGTTGTGCGCACGCGGAATGACGTGGTCAAAAGTCAGATCGTGCGTTTTGTGAATAATACCGCAATATTGACACTGCCATTTGTCACGCAAAAAAACGTTAAAGCGTGTGAATGCAGGCTGGTTAGGTGGCGTGACATAGTCCTTTAGGGCAATAACACTTGGGATTTTAAAAGCAGTAGATGGCGAGCGGACCTCGCGATCGTATTCGGATACGATGTTCACTCTATCCATAAAGACAGCTTTGATGGCATCCTGCCATGACCATAAAGACAAAGGAAAGTAGCTTAGCGGCCGAAAGTCCGCATTTAATACAAGTGTTGGACAATTGTCCGGATGTGTCTGCATGATGGTCCCCTTCCTTCAAGCATCACTTTAATAATTAAAGTATAGCATAATTTTGGAAAAATAAGGGGAAAAACGAACAAAAACGCGCACTTATAGCAAAAATGGGGTCGTTTATTTGTCTTTTTCAGGCTTTTAAATGGGTTTTGAGGAAGTCAAACCCGGTCTTTAACCCATCTTCGTCAATGCCGTGCCCCAGATGTGGGCGCTCAAATGTTGCAACGTTCCACCCGCCAAAGGTGTCAGCCAAATGCTGAAGGCTTTCAAAGGGAACGACCTCATCGCGCTTTCCATGAATGGCGACAATCGGAAACGGTGACGCATCTTGTGGGGGCGCGGAAACGGCACGTCCGGAAAATCCCACAATCCCGGCGCATGGGGCATTCATACGCGGCAGGCTGTAAAGAGCCATCATTGTTCCTTGTGAAAAGCCGACAACCGCGACATCTGCCATTGTCAGGCCGTGTGCATCGCATTTTTGCTGGATATATGTTTTGAGGACTTCATGCGCTTTGTCAGCGCCCTGCTGCATTGCGTGGGGGCTGCGGTCGCGAAGAGAAAACCATTGAAACCCCTGTGGTGACATTTCACAGGGCTCCGGTGCATTGGGGGCATAAAAAGTTGTGTTGGGCAGGTGTTCAGACCACATGGGGGCGATAGAGATTAGGTCCTTTCCATCCGCACCATAGCCATGCAGGAAAATTACAATCTTCTTTGTATCTGCGCCCGATTTGGCGAAACTATATTCGTTCAAAGCTTTCATTTTTAACCCTCATGTTTATATTAAGAACTATAACCCGAAGGAGTGACAATGCAAACGGCAGTTTTTATCTTAATAATGTTGGCAATGCTGGGCGTTTTTGCGTCCTTAATTATCGGTTTGTTCCGGCTGTCAAAAGATGGCGAAAACAATCGCAAGCAAAGCAATAAAATGATGTGGTGGCGGGTCTGGCTTCAGGGTGCGGCCATTCTCCTGATGTTCATCTTTGCATCAATTGGCAGCTAATATTCCATAATACATTTTCCGTTAACCATTCTTTGCTAGCCTTATATCAAGGAGATTGAGAGTGGGAAGAAAAGTAAATAAAATTAATCCAGGTGATACACGGAGTAAAATCGAAGCATGTATCACAGGTGGATTTGGATTCCTAGAAGTTGACGGTCACGGGAAAGGCTCGCATAAGCTTTTTGAACACCCTGATACAAAGGTCACAGTTATGACCTGTTCTTCACCATCTAATAAAACCATTCATTCAATTCGCAAGCAGCTCGAAGAATCTGAAGCCATTAAAGCGCAGCAGCGCATTGATGCCGAAGAAATACGTCAAAAGTCGATGGCGCGCGAGATTGAAAAGCTGTCTAAAAAATGGCGAAAGGATGTAAAGCGCAAATGGCTGATATCCGGAAGCTGTAAGTCAGAATTTAACGCCGCTAAGCGCAATGACCCACCACCACTTCGTGTCGTTAAGGCCGATCGCAACAACTGGCCCATGGATTGCCCGAAACGCAAGAAGTTTACACACAGACTGGACAATAATTAAGCAAACGCCCACGGCTTAAAGCCTGTCAGCGGTATCAATCGTTGACGTTTTCGTAGTTGTCCTGAACGTCTTCTGAACGGTTCATTTTGATCAAATCTGCCGCACGGCCGGTGGCACCGTATTTACGCAGGTCTTGCGTATCTTCGTAATTGCGTTGTGCTTCGGAATCATATTGGTAGCGGACATAGCGAACACGCTCCCACCCTTTTGAACGCATGCAGCTTTCAAAATCATAATATTCACTGTGATCAACGTGAAGCTCACCATAATGCTCCGGCGTTTCAAATGCTGCCAAATCACCGGATTCATCCAATGCATGATGATAAGGTGCATGCGTGTTTGGCGGGGTGGTTTCACGCAAAGCGCGCAAACGGACAAGCTCTTCAATTTCCGCTTTGCAGGTTGCGATATGTTGTTCCAGCGTTTGCTGGGCCTTGGGACCTGTCATGTACAGGGCTGAATGCGCATTGATACGCTGCCAATAGGCATCGGCCAATGGACGATCCTGATATTGACAACCCGACACCAAAATTACGCTTAAAACCAAGGCTGATATTTTCTTCATAACGCTCGCATCCGTGTTCATTACGGACCCAGAGTACGGAAAAAACGCCGGTTTGCCAAGTCTATTTATTGACCGTCAGAATCCGCATCGTACCACCAGCTTTCCAAAACTGTTCCATACATGGGGGTGGTATCAACGGAATGCAAGTTTGCGTCGTGTGCAATCAGATCAGCACCCAGATAAAATAGTGGAATGCTGTAATAACCATTTACCAAAACCCTATCGAGGGCATGGGTATAGGCCACCAGATCATCACGCGTCGTGGATGCGCCGATACCCATGGCAAGCTGATCAATAACGGCGTTGCTGACACCTGCATAATTCCGACTGCCGTTATTATCTGCGGCGGCGCTGCCCCAATAATTCATCTGTTCATTTCCTGGGGAAAGTGAATTAACCCATTGGTTCAGGACAATATCATAATCAAACTGGTCAAGCCGGCCTGTAAACTGGGCGGCATCTACAGTGCGAATGTTTAAGGTTATTCCCAAACGCTGAAGAGCTTCTTTATAAAATAGGGCAATCTTCTCATCCGCAGAAGATGTCAGCAAAGCCTCTAATACAACGGGCTCACCGGTGTTTTTATTGATCAGCTGTTGCTGGAGGATCTCATATCCCGCCGCTTTTAACAGTGATAAGGCCTGACGCAAACGTGAGCGTCGGCTCTCTGCCTGAATATCCGCACTGGTATTGCCTTCAAAAACGCTTGATGGCAACTCGTTACGGTAGCTTTCAAGGATTTCAAGTTCACGGCCTGAGGCTAATCCGGTGTGGGCCAGCTCCGAATTTGGAAAATAGCTTTGAATACGGTTGAACTTTCCGTCATAAAACAGGTCATTAACGCGCTGACCGTCAAAAGCCAGCGTCATCGCCTGGCGAACGCGAATATCATTCAAAGGCGCGCGTCTGGTATTAAAAATAAAGGCGCGAACACGTTCGGGGCGGGCATGTGCATATTCACGTTTTACTATGTCGCCTGATGATATGCGTGGTGCATTATAGGATGTATTCCAAGCGGCAATGTCATATTCGCGTTTAATACTGGTTTCGCCGGCTTTAAACGCTTCAAGCGCGATATCTGCATCGCGGTAATAAACGTTTGTGATTTTATCAAAGTTATAAAGCCCGCGGTTGACAGGTAGGTCTTTGCCCCAATAATCGGGGACGCGGGTATAGGTGATTTTCCGTCCCGTATCAATCGTAGCAATTTTGTACGGGCCGCTTCCCAATGGCGGCGTCAGCGTGGTTTTGGAAATGTCCTTGTCAGCCCAGTAATGTTTCGGCAAGACAGGCATGATGGATAAAATCAAGGGTGTTTCCGCATCGGCCCCTTCGCCGAAGGTAAAGCGAACCTTGTGATCATTGATGACCTCAACCTTATCCACAAAACCATAAACGCGGCGGCGCACGGGATGGCCGTGTTCCAAATAGGATTCATAGCTAAAAACGACATCTTCAGATGTAATAGGATGGCCATCATGAAACCGGGCGTCAGGGTTTAGGTTATAGGTAATGCTGGATCTGTCTTCAGGTACCTCAACCGTTTCAGCGACAAGACCATACAAACCGAAGGGTTCATCCCAAACACGTTGCATCAAAGTATCATAAGTCAAAGCCAAGCTCTTTGCCGGCTGCCCTAAGATGATATGATTGTTCAGGTTGTCAAAGGACCCAACCACAGGTTCACGTATGTGCCCGCCCTTGGGCGCATCAGGGTTTGCATACGAAAGATGCGAAAAATCGGAACCGTACTTTGGGTCCCCATGCATGATGAGCGCATGGCTGGCATCCTGTGCATAGGCATGATCCGGCTGAAATGATGTCACACAAATCATAGCGACCAGTGCCACAATCATTTTTTTATAATCAGCCATAAACTACGTTGCCTTCTTTGATGATGTCTTTTAAATCGTTTTGCACACGGGCACCCATGTG
>CAXGXG010000023.1:0-10863 GCA_964013525.1 uncultured Alphaproteobacteria bacterium
AGGTTCAGGTGCCTGATAATCCTGTGCCAGCTCCAGCGCCTTGGCTTTGGCATCTGATAACAGGCGGTCACGGTTCATGGTGATCCCGTCATTTTTTAACAAGATCATCATCTCACGCGCTTCATCTGCGGATTTGGCAACCTTGGCCAGACCAATCTGTTCAAAGGCGGCGGAAACATGCACCATTGGGCCCTTTTGACGGCCGTATTTATAATGGCGTTTCAGCATTTCCTTGCATCCACCCCATCCCGGGATCAGACCGACGCCAACCTCGACCAGACCGGTATAGGTTTCGGCATGCGCCTGAACAGCATCGGAGTGCAACAGAATTTCACACCCGCCACCCAGCGCCATACCCGATGGTGCGGAGACAACGGGAAACGGTGCATATTGCAACGATTTATAGGCATCCTGGCCCAAATCGACAAGGGCATCAACCGCATCGTAAAGTCCGATATTCAACGCAAAGAGTGCAAGACCCAGGTTCGCCCCGGCCGAGAAGTTCGACCCTTCGTTATAAACAACCAGCGCCTTGTAATCGCCGCTGCCGTCACCAATTTGACCGATCGCTTCATAAATCATGAACATGATCTTGTCATCCAGGGCATTCATCTTGGATGTAAATTCCAAACATAAAACGCCATCGCCGATATCCCAAAGGGATGCGGAAGAATTGCGTTTCACCGGTTTTGCACCCAGTTTAATGTCTTCCAACAGCAAGACACCATCGGCACGCGGCACGTCATGATATTTGCCGTCCGTACCCAGATACTGACGGGTACCGTCGGTCACCTGATAGAAACCGTCATGTTCCGCAGCCTTGGCCACCATGTCGGGAACATCCATATCATGGGCTTTTAACTGGTCTGCAAACCAGCCCGCGCCCATTTCGTCAATCAGCTCAAACGGGCCCTTTTTGAAATTATAGCCCAGCTTCATCGCGCGATCGATATCATAAACCGTATCGGCGATTTCACCCACTAGGCTGGCTGCATAATGTAATGTCCGGCTGAGGACATCCCAGGCATATTCACCTGTTTTATCGTCATGCGTCATCAGGGCGCGGATCCCACCATCCTTAGCCGCCTGAACGGCAGGCGGCTTGGCCTTTTTCGACGGTTCATATTCACCCGTCCATAAACCGATGGATTCCTTGACCCGTTGACCGCCTTCGGTATTCAGGCGGTAAAATCCACCCTTGCCCTTGCGACCTGTATAGCCCTTGCCGATCAAATCATTGATCAGGTCATATTCACGGTATAAATCGTGATAGGGGTCGGTTTTCGGCAGGTTTGACATCAGCGATTTGGACAGATGCGGCATCAAATCCAAACCGACCAGATCGATCAGACCAAAGACACCTGTTTTGGGAATCCCGACAGGCCGTGACATCACGGCATCGGCTTCTTCCACGCTTAATTTTAAATCAAATGCGGCATTCACACCGGCCTGCAGCCAAAAAGCACCGATACGGTTGGCGATAAAGCCCGGTGTATCGTGACAGAAAACAACGCCCTTGCCCAATTTGCGGTCGCAAAAATCGCGGACAATCTCAACCGCTTTGGGATCGGTTTTGTCACCTGTGACCATTTCCAACAGGCGCAAATAGCGCGGCGGGTTGAAAAAGTGGGTGATCATAAAATGTTTTTTGAAATCTTCACTGCGTCCGTCAACCAATTGGGCCAGCGGAATGGATGAGGTATTGGATGAAACATACGTCCCGTCTGTACGATGCTTCTCAAGCTTGGCATAGAGGTCCTGTTTAATCTCAAGATTTTCCAAAACCACCTCGACAATCCAGTCGCAATCGGCGATTTTCTCCAGATCATCCTCAATATTCCCGGGCGTGATGCGTTTGGCATTGCGTTTATGCATCAGGGGTGCGGGGTCGGTTTTCAACATTTTTGCAATCGCACCCTTGGCCAGCTGATTGCGGTCATCGGCATCTTTGGGCACGATATCAAGCAACAGGACATCATGACCGGCATTGGCAACCTGTGCCGCAATGCCCGAGCCCATGACGCCCGATCCGATCACGCAGACTTTTTGAATTTCTCGTGACATTTATACAGCCTCCAGAACGGTTGCAACACCCTGTCCGCCGCCGATACACATGGTGGCCAGGGCATATTTGCCCCCTTCACGTTTCATGATCTGTGCCGCCTTGCAGGTGATCCGGACGCCGGATACGCCCAACGGGTGGCCCAGCGCAATGGCGCCGCCATCAATATTCAGCTTGCTTTGGTCAATATTCAAATCCTTGATCACAGCCAGTGACTGTGCGGCAAAGGCCTCGTTCAGTTCAATCACGTCCATGTCGGACATTTTCAGACCTGCACGCTCCAGCGCCTTGTTTGACGCGGCCACTGGTCCAATACCCATAATTTCGGCATGGCAGCCGGAAACGGCTGTGGATTTGATACGCGCCATAATCTCAAGACCGTTGGCCTTGGCGTATTCTTCAGAACAGATAATGGCCGCCGCCGCACCATCGGTCAGCGGTGACGATGTCGCCGCTGTAACGGTACCGTTTTCATCAAAAACGGGTTTCAGCTCCGCCAGCGCCTCAACTGTTGATTCTGCGCGGATGGTGCCATCCGTATCCACGGTGCCGTCAGGGGTTTCAATCGGGGTAATTTCATCCTTGAATTTGCCAGCCTTGGCAGCGGACGCTGCTTTTTTATGAGAATCAACGGCGAATTTTTCCTGATCGGGACGTGCGATGTCATATTTTTTGGCCAGATTTTCAGCTGTCTCGCCCATACCGATGTAAGCCTGTGGATATTCATCAGCCAATTTCGGGTTGGGCATCGGGTTAAAACCTGTCATCGGCACGCGGGTCATGGACTCCAGACCGCCTGCAATATACAGCTGGCCGGCACCCATTTCGATTTGACCGGCGGCAAAATGAATGGCCGACATGGACGATCCGCAGAAACGGTTGATCGTGGCACCTGCGACTGTCACGGGCAATCCTGCCAGGTTGACCACCAGACGCGCGACGTTAAAACCCTGTTCCGCCTCGGGAAAGGCGCAACCCATCATCAGGTCTTCGATATCTTCTGTCTTTAATTTATATGTAGAAATCAAATCCTTGACCACAGCGGCAGCCAGATCGTCAGAGCGCATTTTTGCAAAAGCGCCTTTCTTTGCCGGTTGGAAAGGGGTACGTTTAAATCCTGCGATAACGACGGTCATATATAGGGTCCTTATTGTTAAAAATCACTGCTGTTAAAAAGTATAGAGCAATCCATGACAAGTAAAACCCCCTTTTCCACACGAATTGTCCTGACATCCACCGAAACCCGCAGGCGTTTGTCAGAACTCGCCGAAGCGGCCGGACAGGATGCCTACGCAAATGCTGTTCAGAAAACCGATGACGGTTCGGCCTTTCTCATCAGTTTTTACAGTTTTGATGCGCTGGATGCGAACGAGATGCGCGGGCGGCTGATTTTGCTGTCCGAGATGATGGAGATTGAAATTACCGATATTCTATCCGCGGAAACCACACCTGTTGAGGATAAAAACTGGTTGGAGGAGGTTCATCAGGCCTTTCCCCCACGTGCGATCGGCCGTTTTTACGTCTATGGATCACATGTGACCCCGGATCAGATTCCTGACGGGCTGATAGCATTGAAAATCGATGCCGCCACCGCATTCGGGTCCGGTGAACATGATACGACCCAATTGTGTCTGGAGGCGATCGACAGCCTGGATTTTCACCCCGCAAATATCCTGGATATGGGTTGCGGATCGGGAATTCTGGCCATTGGTGCGGCCAAACGCTGGCCGGATGCGAAAATTCTGGGAACGGATATCGACGCAGAATCCGTGCGTGTGGCTGACCGCCATGCTGAAATGAACAAAACAACCCATATTGATTTTCAATGCGGCGATGGTTACGCCATGCCGGTTGTACAGGATCGCGCCCAGTATGACCTGATCCTGGCCAATATCCTGACCCGGCCGCTGATTGCCATGGCGCCGGACGCAGCAGGGGTATCCAAAACCGGCACGCGTATCATATTGTCGGGCCTGCTGGACCGTCAGGCTGATCAGGTCATCGCTGCCTATGAACAGAATGGATTTGAATTCCTGATGAAAAACGTACAGAATAATTGGGCATGTTTGATTTTAACAAAAAAATAGCGCTAGCTACCGTGCTTTTAGGCACAATTGCCAATCTCACCCCGGCCATGGCTCAAGGAACGGATTCCGCCGATATTCAGGATTACCTGCCGGGAATTCTGCTGGATGATGCCGCACGGGCGGAGGTCGATACCGAGGCTGAAGATTTTAAGACGGATGTATTGTTTCCATCCGAAATGTATCAGACGCAAAATTTCGACCGGACCGAACTTTATCGCCTGTACGATGAAAAGCAGTACAACCGCGCAGTTTTCGGCATTTTACGTTTGGCGCGTGCGGGCGATCCCCAGGCTGAAGAAACCGTAGGCGTCATGTATCGTTTCGGCCAGGGATTGAAGGTTGATGATGAACAGGCCCACCGCTGGTTTCTGCGGGCGAGCGAAGGGCAACAGCCTTTGGCACAGCACCACTTGGGATCCATGTATTACAATGGACAAGGTACCAGCCGCAATTTGGTACGGGCCGCCATGTTCATGCAATTGGCCATTCAGAATTATCCCGAAGGCTCAGAGCGCACGCAAGCCGTCGAAGATTTAAAAAATATCAGCCTTCGCCTGTCACGCATTGAACAGGAACAGGCGCGCCAACAGGCCAAAGAATACCTGACCCGTTTTCCAAAACCGCAGTAATTTTCAGATATTTATTTTTTGAAGGGTTTATAATCCGCTTCCGGCGGGCGATAACGGCTTTTGATCTTACTTTTGGGCAATGGTCGGCGGTTTTGCCCCTTGGAATTGATCATCGTGTCACGCACGCGTGTTTCAGACATCGTACCGCGGCGCGTCATATATAACAATTCAGCCGGTTGATCGTTATGATCACGCGTCAGAACCTCTATCTCCTGTTCAAGGGCGGCTAAGTCTTGCAGTATTTTTTTGGCCTTGGTTTCTTTTTTGGCCTCAATGGCATCTAACAGGTCGTTTTGTAAGTCATCCATCAAACGGCAGGCCCAACCGGGACCGGAAAATTCAATTTCGGATTTGGTTTTGGGCTTGTGTTTGCTGTTCATTTCATCGAATGCGCGTTTGGCTTTGACGCTTTCGCTCGTGGCCAGTAAACCCCAAACGGCCGCAATCGGAATACTGATGACGCCGCCGTCAATCATAACGAATGGGACAATCGATGCATAAACACCTGAACTGGCGCTGTGGCCCGCAACCTTTGAAAAGCGCGCGCGCAGGAAATTCTTTTTCTTCTGTGGTGTCTTTTTATCTTTGGACATAGAAAACCCTGATCTTTTAATCTTTTATATTTTTATCGTTTCTAAACAGTGCAAGCAAAAGGCTGATGGTTCCAAATACAAGCGCACCCCACAACGGGTTGTCATCAAGTTGGGTCGCCGTTAAAATCTGTAAAACCCAAATTACGATATAAACAATGGCCAGAAAAAAAGAAATCCATTGCAGGATTTTAATTTCCGACTGATAGCGTTTGGATCGGGAAGCCTTCATCTTGTGCCGTAATTATAAAATACGTGGCGGCATTTTGCTTTGTAGCCATGTGGCTGCCGTTTTCCCCTCAACATAATGGCCGTACAGGCCGGACGGATTGCCGGCAAATGCACCCAAAACCACATTGGCAGCCCCTGCCAAACGGTTGAATGTCAGTTTTTTGGAAAAAATTGTCGGTTTCATTTCGGTCTCCCCTAACAGCATTTGCATATGTGCCATGCACTTATAATAATATCAATCATTACCAAAATATTAACAAAAACAAATGCGTTATGTCAATTGTTTTATGTGTTTCAATCGGATATGGCTGTCATTCCAATTCAACAGCATGTTGGATAAGGAAAAAAAGGTGTTCGGATTTTCTGGCGAGGTGTATTTGCCGGGTTTAGCGTGAAGATTTCAAATCTTCGATGATGTGATTTAAATGGGCGCGGTTGCCCTGATCACACAAACCATTAAACCAACGTCCGCGAATGTCCATATCCCGAAGGTAATTGGTGAACGGCAATGATTTTTGAATGCGGCGCAGATCATTGTCATCGATCTTTTGATCAGGTTTGATCATCAGGCTGGAACGAAGGGCAAAGGCCATGTCCAGAAATTCGAGGGCGGTTCTGTCCGCACTGTTCGGCCGTGCGGGGTTGGCAAACCATTGACGGAATGCGGCCCGCAGCGCTTTGCCGTCAAAGGCAGCCAGCGGTGCTTCGTGAATGCGGTTTGAAAAAACAATGGCGATATCACCCTTATCACCGGCCAAAAGCTGGCGCCAGGCGGCGGCCTGACCGGCTGTACGCAGTTCCCAACACACTTGGGTTGTCACGGCATCAATATCCGCCTCAATCAAACGGTTTAAACGTAAGAATTCCTGCGGTTCCAGATCAAAGCGCTCGCGGTAGCCTTGGTTGGCTTTGAGGCCGCGGCGGATCGCGCTGATCAGATTGATCAAAAGACGCCCTTGGTTTTTCTGGGTTTTAATATCGCGCGGGGCAAAATCCGGAAACAAAACAGCGACTGTTTCGCTTTGAAAACCGTTTTCGTCCCATGAAAGTGATGGATCAATTGTGAATTTGAAATCATAGCTGCAAAGCTCGTCCAGCATTAGGCTGGCGGTCGGGCTTTCTTCTAAAACCTGAAAAAGGTTTTGAACAGCCTTCAGGGCAGGTGCGTCAAAATCTTGAACATCCTCATCCAGCAGCTCGGCCACTGAAACCTGTTTCAGACAGTCAATATATCTGTATCCGCTGAACATACTCTTCTATGTGCTATCCCTATGATATTGCTTGTTTCACAAACCAATTACTTGCGGCGAAGTTCCATCATCCGGCTGCTGAAGTCGACGACCTCTCCTGACAATTGAACCGATTCTTCCAACAACTGCTCTTCATGTTCCTGGAAATTGCGTTCAAACTTGACGAACCACAGGAAGTTTGCATTGGATCTGTCTTCAACTTCCATGTATTCGGCGTGCATCGGGCTGCGGTGTCCGCTGATGGTCAGGTAATTGCGGCCGCCCGGCATATCCGCCATGCGTGCCATCATCTGATCGGTCAGACGTTTCACCGTATTGCGGCCCTTTTCGGATGCACCGGAATCTTCCAGCAACATCTGGTGAATGACGCGTTTGTCATGAATGCCTTTGCGTTGTTCTTCGAACCACTTGTCATAGGCAGCGCGACCGGCGCGGCCATCGTTCAAGGAACGGAAGTCATTTTTGGCATGAATTTCAAAGGTGCGGGTGACATCGGCAAATGGTGCGCCGATCATGAAGTTCCACATCTGATCCTGGCCCAGCAATTTCAATTCCCATGCCACGCGGATCGCAACCATCAGGGCATCAGCCTGTTGTGCGCGGTTGATCAGGATGGCTTCATCCGGATCAAAATCCAGCGGGTTGTGCAAATTGCCGGTTTCATATTGCCATGCACGGCGCATTTCCTTGACCAATACACACGCCAGTTCCGCCTTGGGACGGTCCGGGTTCAATGTGATCAGGTTATGAGCCGGGTAATATTGAGAAACGATTGTTTGTTCGTCAAACATGATGTCGGCGCGCATTTCATCGTCCGCGTTGAAAATCATCTGGCGGGCGGTTTTGCTGTCTTTCAAGAAAGAAACCAGACTTGCAATGTCCAGGTCTTTTCTTTGCCGTTCGAAAGGTTGGAAAGCCATGTCCTTATCAACAGACCACAAAACAGCTGTGCGATTGTTCAGGCGGCTGTTTGATTTCAGACGCTTGGCACGCTTTTTGAAATTGTTTGTCTTGGGTTTGCTGCTTGTGATGCGGATATCTTCTGAGCCGCTTTTTTCTTTTGACATGTTTCCCCCATTGTCATTTTTATTTCACGAAACCTGTTCCGGTTTCTTTGTTTTTCTTCTAACGCATCCCCATGCGCTATAGTTTTATAATGAGGGAAGAAAGTTAACATTAGGTGTGTAAAACATTGATATAACTTAACTTTTACATTATTACGGAAAATATATCTCTCTAAATACCTGTATTTGTTTGTATATTTTCTCAAGGCTTAATATTAATTTTCTTAAAATTTTAGATAATTTTATTTAATCTCAGGCATTTTGGAGATGATTTTCAACGTTTGCGCCCAATCGATTCCGGCCTGAAAGACCCCACGCTGCAACCAGCGCAGGCGGGGCATTACCGTTGGCACCTCCCTATAAAATTGCAGGGCCAGATATCCGCAAAGCTGGGACAGGATGATGCGCACATCGGATTCGGGAATTTGAATATCCAAAGCATCTTCCAACCGTTTAAGGATGGTTTCGGCCGGGCCGTTCCCCTGCATCGATAATTCCATGGTCAGATAAATCAGGTCATATCCGAACGGGGCCGCACACAGGTTCGGCCAGTCAATCAAATAGCATGTCTGATCAACAAACAGGATATTGTCACTGCGCATATCAAAATGGCAAGGAATGGATTTGTGCTGTGGCGTTTGTTTTGCAAGATCCGTCAGACGATCAATATTTTCATCTAGCCACCGCAAAGCAGCCTCAGGATTTTGAAATGCGGATGAAAATTCATCCCGACGGGGTTCATAGGTGGTGAATTTACGCCAGCCGGCCTTGCCATTTACAATATTCTCGATAAAGTTTGTTTGCGCAGCCGCCGTCAAATTACCGGTGGAGCCATCCAGGGCATGCTGCCAGGTTTTGGCGAACGATTGATAATCCGTATCCCGCCATTGTGTCCGGATCTCACCACGTGACAATCCCTGCCAGATAGCGAGCCGCCAATCATCCTCGCCACCCTCGGCCACCGTACCGATAAATGCGGGTGCCATTTTTTGGACAGCCGCACAATTTTCATAGGCCCAGACCTCCTGTGCCAAATGCTTGGCCCCGTGGGACATTTGTTCAGGGTGCGATCCCTTTATATAATATGTCTTGTGATTTTCGGTTTGAACCAGCGCGGAAAAGGCATTGGAATATCCGCCCCATGCCGTTTTTGCATCCGTAATATTCGATCCGATCAGGGTTTCAATTTTGGCAGTCAGCGCAGGGGGCAGTTCCGACCAATCGGGTTTCGCCTCCCGCACGCTGGGTGCGGGTGTGTATTTGCGATTTTCGTTTGTCAGATCAGTAGGGTTCATACCCATCAGGCAATCTGGACATCCTGAATCACAGGCATGCCTTCAACCTTCATATCCTCGTCGGTCATATCAACGGAACCGTCCGCTTTCACACGGATGGTGCTGTTGAACAGCGCATCTTTGAACAGCATGAAACCCTCCAGCTCAAAATCACCGGATTTGGAATCTTGGGATACGATGCTGATGGGCGAGAGCATTTCACGCAAAGCCTTGCGTCCGGATGCAGGTGGTTCATTTTGCCATTTGATATCTTCAAAGGTTTCAATCACGATAAATCGTCCGTGACGTCCGCGCACATAGGAAAAGAAAAAACGCACATAATCGGCCACATTTTCAGCATTCAGACTGATGGGTGCATTTTTGTTCAGGCTGTAAACAGGTGCGTTGGTCCAATTGATCATATAAACATCATCACCGTGCATCAGCGCATATTTGCGTGCGGCGGGCACGGCCGTCAAATCGGTTAATTCATAGAATTTCACGGATTTCGGATAAAAGGGCAACGTCCGCTGGCGTACAGTTGTTTTTTCCAGGTCGAATGGCACAGGTGAAATCTGGTCGTTGAGTTTTTCCAGAATTTTTTTGCCCTGTCCGGGATCGGCTTTTTGCCAGTCGGCGCTCATATCGTTCTCTCTTTAATCTCTATTTATTTTGCTATCCAAACAATCCACACAGTCTGCATATAAATTGTGGATAAAACCTTAAAATTGTCCACATATTTACAGGATTATCGTTTATCCCCGTTTTATGAATCCACCCATTCGCAAGTTATCCACGAGTCGAAAAGATTATCCACATATTGTGTATAACAAGTATAAACGAAATCAGATCAGAATGTTAAGGGTGGTAAAAAATGGGGGATAAGGATTCTGTCCAACTTGTCCGCAGTCTAAATACAACTACTACTTTATAATATAATATATTATTAGTATTGTTCATGTGTGTATGAACAAACGGTGCCAAGATGAATAACTTCCTTAAGACCCTAAACGGACAAGCAAGCAATCAAGTTCCATTCTGGTTTATGCGTCAGGCGGGACGCTATCTGCCTGAGTATATGGAGCTTAGAAAAACAGCCGGCTCATTTTTAGATATGGCCTATAACCCCGACTTTGCGGTTGAGGTGACTTTGCAGCCGATCCGGCGATTTGATATGGATGCGGCAATTTTGTTTTCCGATATTCTGACCGTTCCCCACGCATTGGGCCAACATCTGGAATTTGTAACCGGCAAGGGGCCACAGCTGGAACCGATCCGCGGGGCTTCCGACCTCACGCGTTTGGATTTTGACAGAACGAAATTTCATACCTTTTTGGAGCCGGTTTACGAAACCGTCAAGCGCCTGCGTTCAGCACTGGGTGATGACAAAACGCTGATCGGTTTTGCGGGTGCACCCTGGACGGTGGCCACCTATATGGTTGAGGGCGGGTCGTCCAAGGACTTCAAATATACCAAATCCTTTGCCTATGGGGATCCTGACGGTTTTCAAATGCTGATGGATCTGTTGGTGGATGCAACGGCCGAATATCTGATCAAACAGGCGGATGCCGGGGCACAAACCCTGCAGATTTTCGATAGCTGGTCCGGTGTTTTGCCCGAAGCAGCCTTTCAGCGCTGGGTGATGGCGCCGACCGCACGTCTTGTTCAATTGATAC
>CAXGXG010000024.1:0-10848 GCA_964013525.1 uncultured Alphaproteobacteria bacterium
CGGGGAGTCACCCCCTCGAACTCCCCGGGCACCTTTCCGGAGGTGCGTCATGAAAAGAACTGATGATCCGCGCCAGATGGAATTAAGCTTTAATTTCTATGCGCCGCCGGTGCGGCACAGCCTGGAAAATGGCAACAGCCAAACGCTGAGCGATTTTGATTTCCAATTGCGTAAAATCTTGAAACAAGTGCTGGCCGATTGTGATCAGTCCCGTGAAGACCTGGCAAAAGCTATATCGGCGCTGTTAGGACGTGAGATCACGAAGACGCATCTGGACGGATGGACGGCCATGTCGGCAGTTGAGCGCCGGCTGCATGTCGATACCATGAAAGCGATCTGTCAAATTACTGGGGATAACCGCCTTTTACATTACGTAGCAGAGAGCTGCGGTTTTAAAGCCCTGACAACGGAAGAGGCCGAGTTTGCCGATTATGGCGCGAAAGTCTTCTTCAAAAAGATGATTGATCAGGACATCCGTACATCATTTAAAGGCGTCGATAAAAAGCAGCTTGCAAAGCGCCTGAAAAGCCGCGCCATGAAAGACGGGGGCTGGAAATCATGATTAAAGACTGGTGGACAGCGCAGGAACTGGCCGATCTGGAATTGCCCGGAATGCCAACAACCAAATTCCACGTTTTAAAGAAAGCAAACAGCGACAACTGGAAAAAGCGTGCGCGCCAGGGTCGAGGCGGTGGAAATGAATACCATATCTCTAATTTGCCTGAAGAGGCGCGCCTGGCTTTAATTGAAAAACTGGTCTGCCGCGGCAGAATTCGGGATAAATCCGTGGCGGCCGCACCGGAAGATCAAGATGACCGTACCCCGGAAGATCTGCGCCGTGATGCACGGGTGGTCATCCTGCAGTATTTTGACCAGTTCCGCAGACAATCCGGTGATAAAGTCACAGCGGCCCGCACAGGTTTTTGCATGGCCTATAACGAACAGCTTTTTCCCCAGGTGCCGGCATGGGTCTATAAAACTTTTAATAATATTAGCCCGCGCACCATGCGCCGCTGGCAGAATGCACGTAAAGACGCCAAGTTTCAAAAACTGGGTCGCGGCCATAACAACCGCAAAGGCACAGGCATACTGGATACTGCAGAAGCCGGCGCCGTTGAAAAGCATATCGGCGCGCTGATTTTGAAACAACCGCATCTGACAGCGGGTCATATCCGAGATCTGTGTCGCGCTGAATTTGGCGAACTTCTAGAATACAATGGTGAGGAACGTGAGTTGCCAAACATCCGCACCTTTTCCCGTTTTATTGCAAAGTGGAAAAAAGACAATGACGAGTTGATCCGTCGTGAAACTGATCCGGACAACTGGAAAAACGCCCGCATGCTCGCCATTGGCAGCGCTGACGCGAAAATTAACCGCCTGAACAGAGTCTGGGAGATTGACGCATCACCGGCCGACATCATGTGCAAAGACGGCCGCTATAATATCTATGCTATCATTGATATATGGTCACGCAGGATGATGGTATCCGTGACGAAGACCGCTGCGACAGAAGGCTCGCTAGCATTGTTGCGCCGCGCTATCAAAGCCTGGGGCGTGCCTGAAATATTAAAAACAGACAATGGTTCCGACTTTATTAGCCACCGTTTCGTATCTGCCGTCAGCAGCATCGGTATTGAACAAAGTATCTGTTCACCATTTTCTCCGGAGAAAAAAGCTTATGTTGAGCGCGCAATTGGAACATTACAGCGTGATTTGATGCCGGTTCTGCCGGGCTTTATCGGCCACAGTGTTAAAGATCGTAAAGCCATTGAATCCCGTAAGTCATTCTCTCAACGTCTTGGCGAGAAGGATGACAGTGCATTTTCTGTATCCCTAACGCATCAGGAACTGCAGGAATATATTGATGAATGGTGCTTCAATAAATATGGCAACCGTATCCACAGCAGCATCAATGAAACACCCAATCTAAAAGCGGCCAGCTGGGCTGGAGCCATTCAGAAGATCGAAAATCCCCGGGCTTTGGATCTGTTGCTAGCGCCTTTGGCTGGTCAAGATGGTTTTAGAACCATCACCAAAAAAGGTCTTCGCATTGATAATAATTATTATTTTGATGTGGCCTTGGCAGAGCACGTTGGCAAACGCGTTTTTGTGAGATGCGATGCCAACGATATGGGACTTGTTTATTGTTTTGATGCTGATGACAAATCATTTATCTGTGAGGCTGTTAACCTTGAGCTGCAAGGCGTTGATCGTCAGGCTATGGCTGAAGCTTCTAAGGCTGCCCAAAAAGCCTACAAGCGCAGCCACGGTGATGAATATAAACGTCAAATGCGCAAAATCACGCCTGAAAAAATGGCTAACCAGTTGCGCGACCAGGCACGTCTTGATGCCAGCACAGTTACTACCTTCCCGCACCGTGCGGAGGTCTATACCAGTGAAGAACTGGATGCGGCTGCAAGCGCATTGACGCGAGAGAAAATTGCGCCGGAGGGCACCAAAGAGGCGGAAGCCCGTTTGGAAAGTATCAAGGCGGATATGTCTGCAAATCAGGAATTTAAGAGGATAGAAAGCGATGAAGACCGCTGGTACGCACGGTGGAAACATCTCGATATGAAATTAAGAAATGGTGTCGTTTTAAATGAAGGCGATCAGCATTGGCACGAATCCGTTCAGGCTGAAAGCTGGTGGCAGTCACGTCACGACATGGATCTTATGAGGGAAAGTGTGTCCCAAAAGTAAAAGAAGCCGGCTGCAACCGACTTCTTAAATTAACTAACTATACGAGGAAAGTATGACAGTAATAAAAATGGATGTCAATCACATGGAGCATATGAACGCTGCACCATTAAGAAACTTGGGGATTTTGGACGATATTCTTATCCGTTCTAAAAACCGGGCCGATCACCTGCCAGGGATCGTGACTTTTTCAGGTCCTTCGGGTTTTGGAAAGTCCACAGCTGCCGGCTATATCGCTGGCAAGCATCAGGCATATTATGTGGAGTGCCGGTCAACCTGGACGAAGAAAGCCTTTCTGGAAGCCATCTTGCGCCAAATCGGCATTGAGCCGCAAAGCACTGTTTACCGTATGACGGATCAGGTATCCGAAGAACTGGCTTGCAGTCAAAAGCCAATTATCATGGACGAATTTGACAACGCGGTTGATCGCAACCTGGTTGAATTGGTCCGGGACCTTTATGAGCAATCTAAAGCGCCATTTGTCCTGATTGGTGAAGAGCGGCTACCCCAAAAGCTTCAAAAATGGGAGCGTTTCCATGGACGTATTATGGATTGGGCACAGGCCCAGCCCGCTGACATTGATGACGCTAAGTCACTTGTTCAGCATTATACCTCCGGGCTTGTTGTTGAAGATGATCTTCTGCAGCTCTTGGTTGACCAGGCGCGAGGATCTGTTCGACGTATTGTTACCAATCTGGACCGCATCAATAAATTTGCGCGCGGCGAAGGCTTAAAACAAATTGGCCTGAATGATTGGGGCAAGCGCCCGCTTCATGTTTCTCAAGCCCCTGCGACACGGAGGTTTTAATGCCCATTAAAATTAAACCGCGCCGTGATGGTGTCTGGCAGATGATCAGAAAACTTAAAGAATTCACGATCTATGAAATCATGGATGCTGTGAAAATGGATTACAGCTCAATCCGCACCTATGTCCGACAGCTTGAAGCTGGCGGATATGTTGAGGAACAAAAGGCTGAGAAGTTTCAAAAGAAAGTCTACACCCTGATCAAAGATGTCGGTGTGCACCGCCCTGTTTTAAAAGCAAACGGAAAGCCGCGCAAGCCCACAGCCAACCAACGAATGTGGATGAGCATGAAGGCTTTAAAACGCTTTTCTTATTATGATGTCAGTATCACGGCAGAGGTGCCTAAAGGAAACGCCCGGTCATATCTAAAAGCTTTGCATAGAGCTGAATATCTGGACCTATGTAAGCAACACACACACGTGTCAGCTCAACAGTATTTGTTTAAGGCTTCAAACGATACAGGACCCAAAGCTCCACAAATCCGCCGCGACAAATCTGTGTATGATCAAAACCTGCATAAAGTTGTATGGCCGAAAGGCGGTGCCGCATGAGTAAAGTTGTAATATCAGCTGCGCAGCATGTCACTGATCACTGGGGAAAAGATGCCCCTACATGGATCAATGATCTTGCCAAAGAATGCGACAATTCAAACCAGGTGACAGTCGCCCGCAAATTGGGCCGCTCTGCCAGTTTGATAAATCAATTGTTAAAGCGAAAATATCCAGGCGATTTAAACGACATTCAGAAACGATTTGAATCCGCTTTTCAGCCGGATCTGCGCAGTTGTCCGATTTTAGGGCAAATAACCGGAGAAGCCTGCCTGGTTAATCAGGGTAAGAAATACGATTCATCAAACCACGTAGCTGTCAGCCTTTTTAAAGCATGCGCCCGATGTGAATACAAATTGAAAGGAAGAAAGGATGCTTAGTAAAGACTTAAAACATTTTGGCGACACGCTTTCCTATTTTGTAGAGCGCAACGTCTCAATGACCCTGAGCATGTCGCAAATGGTCACGATGGTCCGAGAAATTCGATCTATGGAAGCGCAAGCCGAGCAATTGGAAAATACAAGCGTGCCGGCAGAACTTCGTCAACCTGAAGTTAGCCAGGGCAATGCTTCAAATGTTATCCGTCTCAACACCTATAAACGAAAATCTAAAAGGAGAGTAAAATGACCGCCCAACAAAAAGAATTTATGGAAGACGCACAAGGCCGGCTGGTGCCGCTGCCGAATGTTAAAGCCGAGGACAAACTTGAAGACCAACTGGTCAGCACCTTGTATGAGAAAGCAACTGATCTGCAAACGTCAATTAAAGGCTTCAAAGTTATGGCCTTTGACGAGGTGGAAAGCTTTGTTGACCTATTGGCTGAAAAATACAGCGTAAGTAAAGGTGGCAAGAAGGGCAACATGACCTTGACCAGTTATGACGGCAAAACCAAGGTTGTTGTTTCTGTCTCAGAGTTTATCCAGTTTGGCCCACAGCTACAGATTGCCAAAGAGCTGATCGACGAGTGCATCTTGGAATGGAGCCAGGGCAGCAATGACCATATTACAGCCTTGGTAAATCATGCCTTCCGTGTTGATAAAAACAACCGGGTCAACACGCAAGCCATTCTAGGGCTGCGCCGTCTGGAAATCAGGGAAGACAAGTGGATTAAAGCTATGGAGGCGATCACCGACAGCATCCGTGTCGCCGATAGCAAATCCTACATCCGTTTTTATCAAAGACCTTCAGCTGACGCAGATTGGAAAGCTGTTTCACTGGATATTGCAAAGCTTTAAGGAGGATCTGATGACTTTAAAAATCAAAACCACAGATGAAGAACTGGGTTATTTACTGGAAAAGATCGGCCGCGCCAAAACAGATAAGCTCCATCAGGTTGAATTGAAGCCGCTGCAGAATATCGTCGAAGACCATCAAGCCTTGTATGCCGCAGCGTTTGGAGACAATGACGCTCCGCCATCTGCTGTGCAGGAGGTGATGGAAAATGCGCCGGTTAAATCCTTAGATGAAGAAGTCGCGCCGGTTTGCGTCACTATTCATACTGTTAATGTAACTCTTAAGGTTTGATAACAATGTCAGCTCAACGTAAAACCCTGATCGCCAAAATTCATATTGCTAAAAAAGACCTGGCATTGTGCGAAGAATCCTACCGTGGCCTGCTTGAGCGGGTCACGGGCAAGGATAGCTGTGCAAGCTTAACAGTCCCGCAGCTGAAAAAGGTTGAGCAAGAATTTAAAAACTACGGCTGGAAGCCAAAGAGAAGCCCAAAGCGCGCAGGATCCCGCAGGATTTCAGGCGGCCCTGAACAAGGAAAAATCCGCGCGCTTTGGCTTTCCCTTTATCACTTGGGTGAGATCCATGATCCGACTGAAGCCGCGTTGGCCAAATTTGCCAAACGTACCGTTAAGGTGGATGATTTGAACTGGCTTAGTCACAAAAAAGCCGACACTTTGATTAAAGCTTTGCGCGGATGGTGTGAGCGGGTTGGGTGGAAACCTCAATCCAACCCTTTAAAAGACAAGTTAAGCCTGATCAACCGTCAGTTTGAAATTTTAAACATTGATGCGCATCAGGATTATTTGTCCAGCATCGGTTTTGACATGGATTTTCTGTCTGAAGAAACGCTGGTCTTGCACAATTATGAGTTTTTAGACCGTATTATTGAACAGCTCGGCAAAGATGTGCGAGGTCGTTTGTGACAGAATATGATGATGATATCGATCTGCCGTTAAACCCCACACTTGATGCAATCATGCTGTTAATTGGTGAGGAATTGGCAACTGTTTTGGCGGACAAATTTTCAGGACAGCGCATCTATTTCCCGCAAAAGACCGGTGATTGCAGGATTGCCCGGGCCATTGGTTATGATGCATTGGAGATAGTCATTGATGTTTATGGCGGCTTAATGATGGAAGTGCCGGTCAGCATTGGGCGGAAAGCTGCTGTCATCAGGCTTTTAAACCGTGGAAACTCAGTTGCTGAGGTTATATCCACGCTGCATTGTACGAGAAACTATGTTTACAATGTACAAAAAGAATATCAGAATGACGGCCTTAAAGGCTTATTCAATCCCCCTGTTAATATCAGTAAAAATCAGTTGTCTTTCATTGACGAACTGTAAGCTGGTGCATCAGCGTACCATGCCTGAAGGCTAGGCAATCATTCATCATACTTACATGATGAACGAAAAAGACAAACATTCAAAACTTCCCCGCGGCATACGCAATAACAATCCCGGCAATATTCGTCACAGCAAAGACGTATGGCAGGGTCAATCCAAAACACAAACAGATTCTGCATTTGTGCAGTTTAACGACCCTGTATATGGCTTGCGCGCTTTGATGAAGCTGGTTTTAAACTATCAGCGCAAATATGGCCTTAATTCCGTAAAGAAAATTATAGACCGCTGGGCACCCCCGGTCGAAAACAACACGGATGCCTATATCACCAATGTTGCACAACATATGGGCGTCAAGCCGACAACGCCAATCGATTTGGAAGATCACACCACCCTGATCCGCCTGGCTAAACATATAACGCTCCATGAAAACGGAAAGCCGCAAAACCATGACAGCACTCATGCTTACTGGTACCAGGAGCAGCTTTACCTGCAGGCATCAGAGCTTGCCCTTGGCAAGCCGGTTCCGGCTCGAAAAATCACTGTAGACCATATTGAGATCGTGGAACCTAAAACGATCAAATGCCCGTTCTTACGCCTTTTAAACACCATTAAAAATAGTTTTACATCAGGGAGAAACATATGAAGAAAATCTTTTCCACGATTGCCATTACGGCCGCTGCCTTGGCATTTATGCCGGGTATGGCCTTTGCCGCTGACCAGCTATCCACGGCAGCCACCGAATATCCAATTGCCACAAATGAATTGATTATAACATTCATCGGACTTGTGTTTGGTGCACTGGCAGGTGTTGCTGGCTGGGCTGTCTTCAGCTTGCGAAATGCCGCTAAAAAATACCTGAACATCAATATTGATGCGAAAACACGTGAATATCTTGAAACGGCTTTGATGTCAGGCTTGGCATGGGCGGAGAACAAAGCGATCGAACGCGCCCATAAAATCCGCCAACCCTCAACAAAAGACCAGAAGATCGGGCAAGCGGCTGATTATGTTATTGAGCGGGTCCCAGACGCTTTACAGCATTTCGGTCTCGACCGTCATGGCATCATCCAATTGATTGAGGCCCGCTTAAAGGACGGGAATCATAAAGATGATGAGAAAGCTGAAGATGAAGAAGAAATCGTGGCCGGGGGTAAGACTTGATCGATACAATCTTACAATTCCTATCCCGCATTATAACCCCCCTTATTGATGGTGCGAAATGGGTAACAACCATCATTTTTGCCAGAAAAAGCGCCAAAGCCCAGCAATCCCAAAAGCAACTGGAGAAGACCAATGAAACACAAAAAAAACAGCTTGAGATTTCGGCACGGCCTCCTTCTCGCTGGGCTGCTATTCTTGAGCGCATGCGGCGCAAGGAGCGTTGAGGAACCGCAAATTCTGACATGCCCACCCTATCCAGTTGCCGGACCCGCAGTGGCGGCAGAACTTGAAACACTCAACCCTGATAACTTCCAAGCGACGGAAGAATGGTTGGGACGGATTGATAAGCTGGCTGACCAGCTGGAGGTGTGTAAATGAGTGAGTTATGGAGCCAATATGCAGTTCCGATTTTAGGCTTTTTAAATCTGGCTATGGCCGCACTGGTTATGTATCTTGGCCGTTTTTTTCTACGAAAGGATGATTGGTCTAAATATCTAAAAGAGACTGCAGCACCTTTAAAAGCTGAAGTTGAAATTATTGCTAAAAATCATGGCGACCGGATCAACAATCTGGAACACCGCATGAAGTCTATGCCGGATAAAGATGCAATTCACGAGCTTTCAATCTATATGCAGCGCCTAACAGGAGAGTTAAAAGCATCTGAAGAGCGCATGAGAGGCTTTGAAAAATTAAGCCAGCGCATGCAGACACAAATTGACATCATGGATAGTTTTCTTAGAAAAATGGAGCGGCAAAAGTGACGAGCTTTACACAGCATCTGGCCGAAGACCGGCGACTGCGTATCTTAGAGCTGCTTCATGAATGTGGCGGCAAAGCCAACGAAAGCGTTATTTTGACCGCGCTTTGTAATATTGGCCATTCACGTTTGACCCGCCAACTTGTTCGGGATGATTTGCGCTTTTTGAGCGACCGCGGCGTTTTAATGGAAGAGTGGCTGGATGATTTGATCATTGCCAAAATAACCCGCCGCGGAGTGGATACAGTCAAAGGCAACCTCAGCATTGAAGGTGTTAAAGCTCCTTCAATCGGTGTTTAGGGGGCGTTATGGGACGACCTTCATCCATCAGCCGGTTACCAAAAGAGGTGCGAGAAAAGATCTCGCATCTGCGTGATCAGGGCCGCACAATTGATGAGATCATGGACCACCTGGAACAGTTGGATGTGGAGGTTTCTCGCTCCAGCCTTGGCCGTCACCTCAAAAAACAAAAGGAAGTGGCAGCACAAATCCGCAAATCCCGTCAATTGGCCGAGGCGGTTGGCCGTCAGTTTGGAGATTCTGAAACCAGCAAAGTTGCCCGAACAAATATTGAACTCTTACATAGCATGTTAATGCAAATCTTCATTGGCGGCGAGGACGGGGAAATGGGTGAAGTCCGTTTGGATCCGAAAGACGCCATGATGCTTGCAACCGCCCTTCAAAAACTTTCTCAAGCCTCCAAACTCGATGTTGACCGTGAGCTTAAGATCCGTGAGGAGGTCCGTAAGAAAACCACAGCTGATGCGGCAGATGCAGCCGTTAAAACTGCTCGCAAGCAAGGATTAACGAAAGAAACGGTGGAAGCAATCAAGGCCGAGATTTTGGGGATAGCCTAATGTCTCAGGCCAAACAAATAGAGTTTCCGGAAAGCTTAGACGGGAAATCCCTGCCGGATGTATTGTTGCCCTATCAAAAAAGCCTGATGAGCACGACCGCTGTCCATCAAGTCATCATTTGCGAGAAATCTCGTCGTATTGGTGTGACTTGGGGTATCGGTGCTGATGCCGTACTTCATGCCGCAGCCGGCAAATCAGCCGGGGGGATGGATGTGTTTTACATTGGTTATAATTTCGATATGGCGCGTGAGTTCATTGATGTTTGCGCTATGTGGGCAAGAGAATTTAATCACGCAGCCACCAATGTTGAAGAATGGATCTTTGAAGACAAGGATGAGAACGGTGACACCAAATCCATTAAAGCCTTTAGAATTACTTTTGATAGCGGATTTGAAATCTCGGCCCTTTCTTCGAAGCCCAGATCATTACGTGGCCGCCAGGGCTACATCATTATTGATGAGGCTGCATTCCATGATGATTTGACGGAATTGATGAAAGCGGCACTTGCGATGCTGATCTGGGGCGGTAAAGTCCTCGTTATTTCCACACATGATGGGGTTGATAATGCCTTTAATCAGATGATTCAGGATGCGCATGCAAATAGAAATAAATACAAGATTGTCAAAGTTGACTTTGATCAGGCCTTGAAAGATGGGCTTTATAAACGTATTTGTTTGGTCACCGGAAAAAAATGGTCCGAAGTCGCTGAGGGTCAGTGGCGGCAGGAAATTATTGATTTCTACGGAGAGGGTGCGGATGAAGAATTGTTTTGCATTCCAAAAAAATCAGCTGGCGCATATCTTCCCGGCATGCTCATTGAAAACCGCATGGTCAAAACACCGGTCATCCGTTATGAAGCAAATGACGATTTTGTTTATAAACCCGAGCATAAACGCGAACGTATTATTGCCGATTGGTGCGCTGAAGTTTTAAAGCCGCTTCTTGATGACCTAGACCCTAACTGTGTAAGCCACTTAGGTGAAGACTTTGGTCGCAGCGGCGATTTAACGTGTTTGTGGCCCCTCCAAATCATGCAAAACCTTGAGCGCCACACCCCATTCACAGTTGAGCTACGAAATATGCCCTTCGCCCAACAGCGTCAGATCCTTTGGTATATTTTGGACCGACTACCACGTTTTGGCGGCGCTGCCTTTGATGCGCGCGGTAACGGCCAGCAATTGGCAGAAGAAACAGCACAGCGCTATGGCCAGCACTTAATTCATCAAATCATGATCAGTGCAAAATTCTATCTTGAAGCATTCCCGCAATATAAAGCGGCTTTGGAAGATGGAATTTTCAATATGCCCCGGGACGCTGATATTCTTGCTGATCACAGGGCGGCCGTCATGTCATCGGGTATTCCGCAAATCCCTGATAAACGCAGCAAAGGGGCTGACGGCGGCAAACGCCACGGTGATTCATTGATAGCTGCTGTCATGGCCTAT
>CAXGXG010000025.1:0-10815 GCA_964013525.1 uncultured Alphaproteobacteria bacterium
CATTATTTATATGATCAAGCCATCAGGGACGCTTGAACTGAGGCCGGTATCAAAATGGTCCAAAAATTTCGCCGCATTTCAGATTGGAAGCTATCTGGGATTTAGCGGCGCGGGCGCAACAACCCTTTGCGTTGCATTTCTTAAGAAACTTGAAGGCTTGACGTTTAAGCAGGCAGTTGGAACCAGTAAGTTCTTATTTTTTATTCCCAGTCTTGTTGCGTTTGCCCAGTATCTGTTTTTGGGATGGATAAAGCCGGATTTGGCGCTTTTAATGTTTACAGCTTGTATTCTAGGCGGTTGGGTGGGGGCCCATGCGGCAATCCGATTACCGGAAAAGGTCCTTAAGATCACCTTTTACATTGCAGCCGTTCTTGTACTTGGACTTGCAAGCTATGACGTGTTGCGTACATTTAGAGGGTCATAACCACTTGCCGAAGGGTATGAAGAAACCTAAATCAATATCATGACAGTAACACCGATATATTACGATGACCTTGGTACTGCAGATTATGGTTGGTTAAAAGCCCGCTATCATTTCAGTTTTGCCAATTATTATAATCCGGAACGTATGGGGCTAGGCCCGTTGCGGGTGATTAATGATGATATCATTGATGCCGGCCGCGGTTTTCCGCCCCATGACCATGACAATATGGAGATTATTACCTTTGTCCGCCAAGGGGCGATCACGCACAAAGACAGTATGGGTAATGAGGGCCGGACGGCTGCCGGTGACATTCAGGTTATGCGTGCTGGTTCGGGCATTACACATTCCGAATATAATTTGGAAGATGAAAAGACGCGTCTGTATCAAATATGGGTTACCCCGCGTACCAAGAACCTAGAGCCGGCATGGAAAGCCAAAGAAATGCCAAGACATGTTGAAGGTGATACCCTGCCCCTTTTGGTCTCCGGAGACGGCAAGGCTCCGTTGGATATTGACCAGAATGTTTGGATTTATGGCGGAAGGCTATCTGCTGAGCAAGAGGTTACGCACAACCTTAACAAGTGGGCTTATCTTCTTGTTTCTGAAGGTGAAATTAGCTTCAGCGGCAAAACCCTTAAAATGGGTGACGCCTTGCAGATTACAGGAGAGAGTATGCTGACTTTAAGGGCAAAAACTCCCGCTGAAGTCTTGCTTCTAACCGGAACGTAAATAACAAACTTTCATTAAACTCTAGAAATGTATGGCCTTGTCGTAGGCATCCAAAACCGATTCATGCATCATTTCGGATAAGGTCGGATGTGGGAAGATGGTGTGCATCAGCTCTTCCTCAGTTGTTTCCAACGTTTTGCCAATAACAAACCCCTGGATCAATTCCGTGACTTCGGCGCCAACCATATGCGCACCCAACAGCTCGCCGGTTTTATCGTCAAATACCGTTTTGACCAGACCTTCAGGCTCGCCCAAAGCGATTGCCTTGCCATTCCCGACAAAGGGGAAACGGCCAACCTTAACCTTATAACCTGCGTCTTTCGCCGCTTGTTCCGTCAGCCCGACAGATGCCACCTGCGGTTGGCAATATGTGCAACCGGGAATATTGGTTCGCTTCATAACATGCGGATTTTTGCCTGCAATTTTCTCAATACAGATGATCCCTTCATGGCTGGCCTTGTGTGCAAGCCACGGTGCGGCCGCAACATCACCAATGGCAAAAACGTTGGGTTCATCTGTCTCACAATATTCGTCTGTTACGATATGGCCGCGGTCCGTTTTTACCTTTGTGGAGTCCAGCCCGATATCTTCGGTGTTCGGAACGATACCAACCGCCATGATCACACGATCAAAGGATTGTTTTTCTTTTTTCCCGTTGGCTTCGATTTCAACTGTCACCTTGCCGTTTGACTTTTCAAAAGGCCCCATTTTGGCAGAGGTCAGGATTTTCATGCCCTGTTTTTCAAACTGCTTACGCGCAGTTTTTGAGATTTCTTCATCCTCAACCGGCATTACACGGTCGGCGATTTCAACCACGGTCGTATCTGCACCCATTGTGTTATAAAAACTGGCAAATTCAATACCGATAGCACCCGAACCGACAACCAGCAATTTTTTCGGCATAGTATCAGGCACCATGGCCTCACGATAAGACCAGATCAACTTTTGGTCAGGCTCCATACCTTTGAGGGCGCGCGCACGTGCCCCTGTTGCAATCACAATGTTCTTGGCCTTGTAGAGCTTTCCATCAACCTCAACTTGGCCGACACCTTTTAAACGTCCGTGGCCATCAATGACGGTCACTTTGTTTTTCTTCATCAGGTGGCCGATCCCAGACGACAATTGCTTTGCCACTTTGCGGGACCGCTCAACAACTTTTTTAAGGTCAAATGAAATGTTTTCAGCCTTTAAACCAAACGCGTCTGCATGTTTCATCAGGCCGTAAACCTCCGCCGACCGCAAAAGCGCTTTCGTCGGAATACAGCCCCAGTTCAGGCAGATACCGCCCAGGTGTTCGCGCTCGACAACAGCTGTTTTCAAGCCCAACTGCGCCGCACGGATCGCTGCAACATATCCACCCGGGCCACCACCAATGACAAGAACATCAAAATTCGTATCAGCCATGATTACGCGTAAACTCCATAGTGTCCGCGGAGCAGACGATCCTGATAACGGGTGACACCCTCGCGCGATTTCAACATGTCAGATATTTTGTCCTTTTCACCCATTAAATAATCGTGTTTGATCATGGCCTTTGCATGATTACGGTTGCGATATAAGCCCATCAGCGTTGTCGTATTTACAAGGCGAGTGATGCGCGCATCATAATCTTCACGATCGTAAAGCGTCCCATCCATGAGGGCAGCGATATAAACTTGTAAAACCACGGCTTCTTTGTCAGTAACCTTCCGATCAGCGATCATCTCAATCGGGGTTTGATCTTTGAAATAAAATTCATCCTTGGATGTCAGCCATTTTTTGGCGATGCGCGCATCCTGAAAGGCCGCATTGGCAATATGGGTGAGTGAGCGTTTTTTACAACGGTTGCAATCCATGAAATCCTCCACAAAATAAGATGCCCTATAATATGGAGGTGCCCCGCCCTTGTCAATTTTTATGCACCAATTCAGGATTGGGAGCTTTGTTCATATTTGTCCCATAGTGATTTGAAAAGCCCCTCTTCCTTACGAAGGCTTGAGAAGGTTCCGATTTGCTTAATCCGCCCTTGGTCCATTACGACAATGCGGTCAAACAATGACAACAGATGTAGCCTGTGGATGGATGAAATTACTGTTTGGACTTCAAAATGACGGAGAAGGTTTTTATAAATTTTCAGCTCATTTGCCGCATCCATCGAACTGGTCGGTTCATCCATCAGGATAATGCTGCTTTTCTCAGCTGCCAGGACACCGCGCGCCAGTGCCAGGCGTTGACGTTGCCCGCCGGAAAGGCTCGCGCCTTTTTCCGTCAGCCGCGTGTTATAGCCCTTCTCCATAGTTTTCAAGACCTTGTCAAAAACCGCCAGTTCGACCGCGCGGTCGATTTTGTCTTTTTTATAACGCAGGCCAACAGTCATATTGAATTTGACCGTATTGTCAAAAACCTCAGGCTCTTGTGGGATCAATGTTGTTAAACGGTATAGAGGGGCCAGATTGGAATATTCCTTGCCATCTATCTTTACTTTGACATTATCTTCAACCGCATAAAGACCGCGTATGACTGACATCAGTGACGATTTTCCTGATCCGCTCTCGCCGACAAGAGCGATCTTCTCACCACGCTTGAAATTAAAATCGACGTTGTGCAATGTCGTTTGCTCATCATTATACTTCAGATGAATATTCTGAATCTCAACGTTTTTCCATTTGCGAATTCGTTTGCTTCGCGGTGGGATACAAGCATGGAAAGCGGCGTCAATCTCTTCAACGGATTCGATGTCTGTATGCCATTGCAGAATTTGCTGATAGTGATAGGCAACAGCCCCGAACGTGCTGGTCAATTTTTCTAAATACTGGAACACCGCCGCGATGTTCCCGACCAAAACAGGCCCGTTTTGGTTCAGCTGTTTCCAAACATAATAGAAGACGACGTTGATCTTTAACCCGGTCACAAACATCATGACGAAAAACCATTTCCACTGGTTCACGTTTGTTTCCGTGTGCATCACGTGTTTATATCCGGCGGCAATCGTATGGTCCAGCTCCTTAGCCGTCCGATTTCCAAGGCGCAAAGTGATGATGGATTTGATGTTGCTGACATAGTCAAAGAATGTAGCTGAGATCTTATGTTCGATCCCGTTTATCTTGCGGTATAGGCGCACCATGATTTTATCAAACCTGCGGATCACAAAGATGGCCAGGATCGCGACAAATAAACTAAAGACGGCAATCTCAATACTTAAAAACGCAAGGGCTATCAACGGCCCCCAGAAATTGGTGAATTGCTGAACATATATAAATTGTGTTTTGCCAAAATCATACAGCGCATTGGCCGAGATATTGATACGGTTAATCGTATCACCGGATGCATGGTCATTGTGCCATGACATGGGCAGATCCGTCAGGCGTTTATAGTAATGATTGATAAAACGCTGTTTTACCTTGTACCCGACATCAAATTCGAACCATCGGCCTAAACGGTGCAGCAAATCACCGGATATAATCAGCGCCCCCCAGATCAAGGTCCAATAGGTAATAACATCAAAGATCTCGTCAGCTGGAACCTCCTGAAAACTGTTCAGGATCTGGGCAAAAACATAAGGGACAAAGACACTTGTCCCGGTTGAAAGCAGGTGAATGATTATATAGGTAATAATCTTCCAGCGATCATCTTGGGCAAAATGCCAATAATGCTTGAAGACATTAATAAAAGCCATCTGCTGTTATACCAGCATCGTGAAAGGATTTTCTAAATAGTCTTTAAATGCTTTCAAAAATTCCGCCCCGACAGCCCCATCAATCGTACGGTGGTCAAACGATCCTGTTGCCGTCATAAATGTTGCGGGAACCACATTTCCGTCCTTGTCAAATGCAGGGCGCGTTTCCCCTGCCCCGACAGCAACAATTGCGGATTGCGGTGGGTTGATAATCGCGGAAAACTGCTTAATGCCAAACATTCCCAAGTTGGAAACGCTACATGTTCCGCCCTGGTATTCTTCGGGCTTCAGCTTGCCATCACGCGCACGAAGTGCCAGATCCTTCATTTCATTTGAAATGGCACTCAAAGCTTTTTGATCGGCATTTTTAATGATCGGCGTAATCAATCCACCATCGGTTGCAACCGCAACAGACACGTCCGCTCGTTCATAGAAAAGCGTTGCATCTTCTGTCCAGCTTGCATTGGCGGCAGGGACTTTCTTGAGCGCCAAGGCTGTCGCCTTGATAATAAAATCATTGACAGAGATTTTGTATGCGCCATCCGCCTGGTCATTGATTTGCTTGCGCAGGGCCATCATCGCATCCAATTGGCATTCAATCGAAAGGTAATAATGCGGAACGGTTTGCTTGGCCTCCAGAAGGCGCTTTGCAATGGTTTTGCGCATACCGCTGTTGGTTTCAGCCCGGTAAGGCATATCCAGCTGATCGGCAAGTTTGCGCGCATCAATACCACCCTGAACCGGGCGGGATGCAACGGATTCATGTGCAGCGGCCGGCTTCGTATCCGATTTCGGTACGGACTGACCATCAAAGTTTTCAATGTCGGCCTTAACAATGCGCCCACGCGGGCCGGAGCCTTTGACATCTTTTAGGTCAATGCCTTGATCCTTGGCAATACGGCGCGCCAGCGGACTTGCAAAAATACGCTTGCCATCTGTGTCCTTGCTATGGCCGGATTGGCTTTGTGTTTTCGGTTTTCCTATTGTTGCGGATTTTTGTTCAGCAACTTGCTCTTCTTTTTCCTGTGGCGCGGCTTTAGATTTTGGCGCAGGCACTTTTCCTACGCTCTTTTCGATATCAGCTTCGCTTTCGCCTTCTTCTAACAAGACGGCAATCGGCGTATTCACCTTAACACCATCCGTTCCTTCAGCAATCAGGATTTTACCAAGTGTGCCCTCATCAACGGCCTCAAATTCCATTGTAGCCTTATCCGTTTCAATTTCGGCAATAATATCACCGGCCTCAATTGTGTCGCCTTCGGCTTTGTGCCATTTGGCAAGGGTACCCTCTTCCATCGTGGGCGACAGGGCAGGCATAGTAATATTAATCGGCATAGCAAACCTTTTTCGCAGCTTCGATAATGTTGGCAGGTTGTGGCAGCGCCAGTTTTTCCAAGTTGGCCGCATAAGGCATTGGAACATCTGCACCATGCACACGAAGAACCGGCGCATCCAGATAATCAAAGGCCTCTTCCATCATAAGGGCCGCAAACTCAGCCCCCATTCCGGCAACCGGCCACCCTTCCTCGCACGAGACGAGGCGGTTGGTTTTCTTAACAGAATTGATAATGGTTTCCGTATCCAGCGGCCGCAAAGAACGCAGATTAATCACCTCGGCTTCAATCCCCTGTTCGGATAGTTTTTCAGCGGCTTCTAATGCCTTGCCAACCATAATGGAAAACGCAACGATGGTGACATCCGATCCTTCGCGTTCAATTTTGGCCTTACCAATCGGAACAACGTAATCTTCGGATACGGGGACATCAAAGCTTTGGCCGTAAAGGATTTCGTTTTCCAAAACCACAACCGGGTTCGGGTCACGGATAGCGGCTTTTAACAATCCCTTAGCATCAGCGGCAGACCATGGCGCCACAACCTTCAGTCCTGGCACATGCGCATACCAGCTGGCATAGCATTGCGAATGCTGTGCACCTACTCGCGCGGCTGCACCGTTGGGGCCACGGAAAACAATTGGACAACCCATTTGGCCACCCGCCATATAAAGCGTTTTGGCAGCCGAATTAACAATATGATCAATGGCTTGCATGGCAAAGTTGAATGTCATGAATTCGACAATCGGCTTTAATCCGGCATAGGCAGCACCCGTTCCGATACCTGCAAACCCCATTTCTGTAATCGGCGTATCAATAACGCGCTTATCACCGAATTCATCCAGTAGCCCTTGTGTTACCTTGTAAGCGCCTTGGTATTCGGCAACCTCTTCACCCATAACGAAAACGTCAGGGTTGTTGCGCATTTCTTCGGCCATTGCATCGCGCAAGGCTTCGCGTACGGTTTGGGATTTTGTATCTTCAAAAAACGGCGCTTCGTCAACATCGTGAACCTCCACCGCTGGCTTGGCGGCACGAATATCCGTTACATTTGAGGAATTTTCATTGTTTTCTTCCTCGCCATTTTCGCTGTCATCCGCTTTGTTATCCGTATCGGCATTTTTGGAACCGGCATCTGCAGAAATATCATCGGCGCTTTCGCCCTCTTCCAGCAAAATGGCAATCGGCGTATTCACTTTGATATTTTCAGCGCCCTCCTGAATCAGGATTTTACCCATCTTGCCTTCATCAACAGCTTCAAACTCCATAGTGGCTTTGTCAGTTTCGATTTCGGCAATGACATCACCCGCCTCAATCGTATCGCCTTCGGCTTTGTGCCACTTGGCAAGTGTACCCTCTTCCATTGTTGGCGACAGGGCCGGCATCAGAATCTCAATGGTCATCGGTTACGCCTCCTCTTTCGCGTCAATCAAAACATCAGTCCACAATTCCGCGGCATCAGGCTCTGGGCTTTGCTGGGCAAAGTCTGCGGCCTCTGCCACAATGGATTTGATGTCTTTATCAATGGATTTGATATCATCCTCGGTATAATCTTTGCTATCCAGAACGAGTTTCTTAATATGATCAATAGGATCGCGCTCGTCCTTAAAGCTTTTTAGCTCTTCTTTTGTACGGTATTTTGCCGGGTCTGACATTGAATGGCCACGGAAGCGGTACGTCTCCATTTCTAGGATCATCGGGCCGTTTCCTTCACGCACATAGTCCACAGCTTTCAATGCGGCTTCGCGCACTTTCAAAACATCCATCCCATCAACTTTTTCGCCGGGAATGCCATAGGCTTCGCCACGTTTATAAAGCTCGCCCGCCGCGTGACGCGCTTGGGAAGTTCCCATGCCATATTTGTTGTTTTCGATGATGAAAATAATCGGCAGTTTCCACAAGGATGCCATGTTGTAAGTTTCATAGACCTGTCCCTGGTTTGCGGCACCGTCGCCAAAGTAACAGGTGTTAATGCCACCGTCTTCGCGGTATTTATGGGCAAAGGCAAGACCCGCCCCCAACGGCACGTCTGCACCCACGATACCGTGGCCACCATAGAATTTCTTTTCCTGACTAAACATGTGCATAGATCCACCCTTGCCGCGTGAATATCCACCGATACGCCCGGTCAGTTCGGCCATGACCCCCTTTGGATCCATACCTGTTGCAAGCATATGGCCGTGATCACGATATGTTGTGATGACGCTGTCCTTGTCCGTCAATGTTGATTGGACACCTGTTACCACGGCCTCCTGACCGATATATAGGTGGCAAAAGCCGCCAATTAGCCCCATACCGTAAAGCTGTCCTGCCTTTTCCTCAAACCTGCGGATCAGCAGCATCTCTCGGTAAAAGTCGAGCATCTGTTCGGGAGTCGCCACGTTTTGCGGCTGTGAATTTTTGCTTTGTTTCTTTGCCTGAGCCAAGTTTCATGTCCTCTATCAGATTTTTTGCTTCTAATAGTTAACTAAATTGGCCCCAAAAAGCAATGTTAGAATCTGGAATTAAATCCGCACATCAGCGCAAAATATATTCATTTTCGCCAAATTGGTTCAGCATATGGCGCGCCTGCTGGTCCAAAAGATCCTTATCCAGGCTTTGGCTGCGAAGGCGGTGAACGCGGTTTTCGATTTTTTCGCGGTTGCCTTTAAGCGTCACATATTCGGCCTGCATGGCTGCGCGTTCGGCCTGATAATGTTCGTAGGAATAAAATCCGCGGTCACCCTGGATGAGGTGAAACGCAAACCAGATGAATAGCGTGAAGAAAAGAACGCTAGCCCATGTTTTTCCAAGATAATTTGCAAGTGAAATCATACTGCTCATACTTATATTGAATCACAGGTGATTCGCCCAAGTCAAGCGGCTTGGAAATTATTTTAGCCAATGGAGTCAATCTGTTGCAGAAATGACTCACATCTAACGATCGGCGCTCCTGAATGCTCTTTATTTGCGCAAAATGGTCTTGCCCGCATATTTGGCTTTTTCACCAAGCGCCTCTTCAATACGAAGCAACTGGTTGTATTTGGCTATGCGGTCCGAACGTGACAAGGATCCGGTTTTAATCTGCCCACAGTTTGTCGCAACCGCAAGGTCTGCGATTGTTACATCTTCGGTCTCGCCGGAACGATGGGACATAACGACGCCCATGTTTGCTTTTTTGGCCATATCAATGGCTTCCAATGTTTCTGTCAGGCTTCCGATCTGGTTCACTTTAATCAGGATTGCATTGGCCGCCGCATCATCAATACCGCGTTTCAGGCGTTTTGTATTGGTCACGAATAAATCATCGCCAACCAACTGGACGCGCGATCCGATTTCCCGGTTCAGGAGATGCCACCCCTGCCAATCGTCTTCATCCAGACCATCCTCAATGGAAACAATCGGATAGGCATCAATCAAACGTTTATAATAGGCAACCATTTCTTCGGCGCTATAAACAGCATCTTCACCCTTCAGGTGGTATTTGCCGTCCTTGTAAAACTCAGTGGCCGCCACATCCAGAGCGATCATAATATCTTCGCCAGCCTTGTACCCGGCAGATTCAATTGCTTTCATTACGAAATCAAGAGCTTGTGTCGTCGCCTTAAGCTCAGGCGCAAATCCGCCCTCGTCACCAACGTTTGTTGAATAGCCGGCAGCAGACAGTTGTTTTTTCAAATGGTGAAACGTCTCAGCTCCCATGCGAAGCGCCTCTTTAAAAGATTTGGCACCAACGGGCATAATCATAAATTCCTGAACGTCAACGGCGTTGTCTGCATGTGCGCCGCCATTGATAATATTCATCATCGGCACAGGCAAAAGATGCGCGTCATCACCACCCAAAGATTGATAAAGAGACAATCCCTGATGTTTTGCCATCGCGTGCGCAAAGGCCATACTGACACCCAGAACCGCATTCGCGCCAAAGTTTGCCTTGTTGTCCGTTCCGTCCAACTCAATCAGGAAGCGATCAAACAATGCCTGACTGTCAAAGCTTTTGCCTTGGACGGATTTGAAAATCGTGCTGTTCACAGCTTCAACTGCCTTTGTCACACCTTTACCGAGATAACGGGATTTATCACCATCGCGAAGCTCAATCGCTTCATAAGCACCTGTTGACGCACCCGATGGCACAGCCGCGCGCCCCATCGCACCGTTATCAAAAAGCAAGTCAACTTCAACAGTCGGGTTGCCACGGCTGTCCAGAATTTCACGGGCGGTTACAAGTTCAATTTTTGGCATGGGTCTGTCCTGTATAATGAGATATGAATATTGTATCAGATGTTAGCAATCCTGCCGCCAATTGGCAAAGGCGTTGTGAGTATAAGGCAAAAAAAAGAGCGCACTTCATTAAAAGCGCGCTCTTTTTAAATATTATTTTTCTGCCTTATGCGGCCTTGTCGAAAGCCTGGTAGCCGTTCTTTTTGACCAACTGATCGATTTCCAGCAATTGTGTCAAAACAGCTTCCATATCAGACAGCTTAACCATGTTCGGCCCATCACTAGGCGCTTTATCCGGGTCTTGGTGTGTCTCCATAAAGATCGCACCCACACCGACAGCCATCGCCGCGCGCGCCAAGACAGGAACAAAACGGCGATCACCACCGGTCGTTGCACCGTTACCACCCGGCTGCTGAACAGAATGTGTCGCATCGAAAACAACAGGATGGCCTGTTTCCGCCATTTGTGGCAGGGCA
>CAXGXG010000026.1:0-10771 GCA_964013525.1 uncultured Alphaproteobacteria bacterium
TGGTCGGTATTCATGCCAATACCAAAGCGCATACGCAATACGCGTCCCTCACGTGGTGTCAGGGTGGCTAATACACGTGTGGTTGTTTCACGCAAGTTGGAGTGAACCGCAGCATCAACTGGCAGGACGACGTTTTTATCTTCGATAAAGTCACCCAACTGACTGTCTTCTTCATCACCAACAGGTGTTTCCAAGGAAACAGGCTCTTTCGAAATCTTCATAACCTTGCGGACCTTGTCCAATGGCATGGCCAGACGTTCTGAAATTTCCTCCGGTGTCGGCTCGCGTCCAATCTCGTGCATCATTTGGCGTGATGTACGCACGATTTTATTAATCGTTTCAATCATATGAACTGGAATACGAATTGTCCGCGCCTGATCCGCGATTGAACGCGTTATCGCCTGACGGATCCACCAAGTGGCATAGGTCGAGAATTTATAACCGCGACGGTATTCAAATTTATCAACCGCTTTCATCAAGCCGATGTTTCCTTCCTGAATCAAATCCAGGAATTGTAGACCACGGTTGGTGTATTTCTTGGCAATCGAAATCACAAGGCGCAGGTTGGCTTCAACCATCTCTTTTTTCGCCTTTGCAGCCTCCCGCTCACCTTTTTGAACGGTATGTACGATACGTTTGAACTCGGAAATCGGAAGACCGGCAGTTTCAGAGATGCGTGCCACACCATCGCGGGATCCATTGATATCCATTTCATGCTTTTCAAACAGCTTGTCCCAGCCTTTGGATTTCAACTTTTTGCAGTTTTCCATCCATGCTGTATCTGTTTCGTGGCCGAAGTAGTTGTCTAGAAACTCTTTACGGTCCACACCACAATCCATCGCCCAACGCATCATTTGCCCTTCTAGGGATACAAGTTTGCGGTTCATACCGTAAAGCTGATCAATCAACTGTTCGATACGGGCGTTATTCAATTGAACGGATTCAATCAAATCAACGATTTCGTGTTTCAGTGTATAATACTTATCATCCAGCTTCTCAGGAATCTCTTGCCCTTGCTGTGCATAGGCAATGCGCTCTTCCTGCGCTTTGTACATCTTTTTATATGTTTTACTGATGTTTTTGAAAGTTTCGATGACCTGAGGCTTCAGCTCCTCCTCCATCGCGGTCAGCGACAGGTTGGCTTCTTCATCTTCGCTCTCGTCTTCATCTTCCTCGTTCTCATCATCTTCGTCTGAATCAGAATCAGATTTGCTGTCGCTTTTAGATGGCTTTTCATCATCCGACTTCTTAGAGCTGTTATCATCCTGATCATAGGTGCCTTCAAGGTCGATAATCTCACGCAGCAAAACCTGTTCGTTTTCCAAAGCTTTGTGCCATGCGATCAATGCCTGAATGGTTAGCGGGCTTTCGCAGATGCCGCCGATCATAACATCGCGGCCGGCTTCGATTCGCTTGGCGATCGCGATCTCGCCTTCTCGTGAAAGCAGTTCAACAGAACCCATTTCGCGCAGATACATACGCACAGGATCATCTGTGCGACCCAAATCCTTATTGGCAAGGTTTCCGGCTTCGCCGTCTTCGCCTTTACCTTTTTTGGATTTCTTACCCTTTTTGGACGTTGTCTCTTCGACTTCATCCTCATCATCATCGTCGTCATCAACGTCTGCCGCCTCAACGAGGTTGATGCCCAGATCCGATAGCATCGCCATGGTGTCATCAATCTGTTCGGATGTGTATTGACCCGCCGGAAGGGCTTTGTTCAATTCATCATAAGTGATGTGGCCGACTTCCTTACCCTTGGAAATCAGCTTCTTCATGATTTTGACCGGATTTCCGCCTACAGCAGAATCTTCATCGCGGTCCATATCGTCTTCGTTTGTGTTCTCAGATGCTTTAACGCTCATTCAACAGCTCTCCCGGTTTCCAGATACAGGCAAATTGCTCTACCCACGCCTGATCTGGCCAGTGTTATTGATTCATTCATTTCCTTGTCCGGCGCTTGCGGTAGCGATCCATTGTAAAACGCCATCCTTCTCTGACGTCTTGCAAATTCTGATCCGGCCGGGCAAATACAGCTTGAAGATACAACGATTCGCTTGATAAATCATCAAGCAAACTTTCATACCCTGCACTCTTCAATATATCTTTTAAATCAGATGAATCAAGGACTTCATTGTCCTGAAGGGCCTCAAATGTGCTTTGACGCAAATTTTGCAGCTCAGGATCACGAATTTCCATGGTTCCCAGGGCCTCTTCCATCTCGTCAAAAAGGGCGGGATAGTTCAGCAAGGCTGCCATGCCATAGTGCGGAACGTCAAAGCCCACGGTCTTGACGGGCTGCGGCGTTGTTCGTAATGGGGCCAGGCGATCGGGCTGAAAATACCCACCTGGTCTGTTCGAAAACAATCGCCCCTGAAAGGATTTTTTCTGCGGGCTGAAATGTTGGCGGTAACGCCCCATCAGCATATGCATATATTCATTCTGCACATCAGAATCGGTGATTTCCTGAATGCGCGTTGATAAGGCCTTCTTTAAACCTGCCCGATCTTCAGGTGTTGTACCGGGCCGTTGGGCCAGCTCTTCTTCCCACAGCATGTTTGATAAAACACCGGCCGTGCTTAAAAACGTATCAAATTCGGCCCGCCCTTTGGATTGGATAAGGCTGTCCGGGTCCTCACCCTCGGGCAAGAATGCAAAACGCAGGCTGTGATCCGGCCGCAAAAGCGGCATTGTACGCGCCATTGCGCGTGATGCTGCGCGGCGTCCGGCATTGTCACCATCAAAACACAGAACAGGAACCTTGGCATCGGGTGGCGCCACTTTCCACAAAACCTCAATCTGGCCCTCAGTCAACGCGGTCCCCAGCGGGGCAACGGCGGTATCATATCCGGCTTGCGCCAATGCAATAACATCCATATACCCTTCAACAACGATGAAGGGCTTATTCTGCTCGACTGATTTTCTGGCTTCGGATAAATTATAAAGGATCTGGCCCTTGTGAAACAAAACCGTATCAGACGAATTGATATATTTCGGTGCCTTGCCGCCACCCTGGTTTTCCATGCCGGGCATAATGCGTCCACCAAATGCAACCACACGCCCCCTAAGGTCGAGGACAGGAAACATAATTCTGTCACGGAAAAAGCTATAAGTTTCCCCTTGCCGCTTGGTCGAGGGGCGAATGACACCCGCCTCGATCATGTCTTTGACCGCATACCCCTCTTTTTCAAGGTGCAATCGTAAAGCTTGACCGTCAGCAGGCGAAAAACCAATACGAAATGATTTGATTGTCTTGCGCGTTAGCCCACGATCTGTGAGATAATCCATGGCCGCGCGGTTTTGTGTCAGGGTATTCTCAAAGAATGACGTGACGGCATCCATGAGATCATAGAGGGTTTTTTGCTTTTCAAAACGGACCTGATCCTCTTTGGTGGGTTTGGGAACCTCCATCCCGACCATCGCCGCCAGCTGCTCGACAGCCTCCATAAAAGACAGGTTGTCATTGTCTTGTAGAAAGCTGATTGCATCCCCGTGCGCCCCACAACCAAAGCAGTGGTAGAAGCCCTTTTGATTGTTTAGGGTAAAAGAAGGGGTTTTTTCGTCATGAAATGGGCAGCAGGCCTTATACTCATCACGGCCAGCACGCGTTATTTTAACGCGCTTGCCAATAATATCTGACAAGACGATTCTGTCTTGCAAATCCTGGATGAATTTACGCGGAAAGCTCATGCCTTAAGTATATATCGTTTTACCCGACAAAAGTCGAGGCGCAAACCCTTGCCCTGACGTGAATTAGAAGCAGGCGTTTAGGATACGGCTGCAATTGGTTTTATCGACTCTATCCAGATCGGACAGAATGTGACGGAGTGTTTCTGTTGGCTTGTTATTTTCAACAGATACATTTGTATCCTTAAGCTTTGCGGATACGATATTGTAACCCGTCGCCTTAAGGCCCTTTGTAATGTATTCTGCGGCCTCTTCTTTTAATTCAGAAGCTTTGGCGGCAATGTCTTCAGACGAATATTTGCCAAAGAACTCTGCTGCCAGCGTACGTGCAGTCTGACCCATACCATCGTGCAGGAAACCTGCCTCTTCACGATCTTGAGTCTTAACAGAGAATGTTGCAAAAACCTCTACATCATCCTTGCTTGTAAAAACATCGGAAAAGTTATGAGAATAGCTTCCGTCTGCAAATATGGATTGCGTATGCGTTTCTGTCTGGGCCTGTGGGTCCGCTTCAACATCTTGCGGGATGCTACAGCCCGAGAAAACGAGGCTAAGTGGTGCAAGTGCTGCAAATAATGTTTTTTTCATGATTACCCTCAAAAAGAAAAAGTTAAATTCATCGTGATTATGACAAAAACTAAGCCGTTTGTCAAGTTATCATTCCGATTTAAACATTTAAGAAATAAAGTTTTTTCCCGATCGGAAAAAATTTATCCTTTAAGTAGTCAGCTTCTTCTTAACCACGGCACTCGCCTTGCCGAAATCCATTTGCCCTGCATAATCAGCGCGCAGGGAATTCATGACCTTACCCATATCCTTAATATTGGCAGCGCCCTCTTTGGCGATCGTGTCGTTAATGGCATCTTCCATTTCGGGGCCTGTAATCTGACGTGGCAAAAATTCTTCAATAATCTGGATCTCATCCGCTTCGCGCTTTGCCAATTCGGGACGATTGCCCTGCTCGTACATCTTGATCGACTCGCGACGCTGTTTGATCATGGTTTGCAGCATCTGAAGGATTTCCTCATCAGGAATACCATCGGTATTGCCCTTACTGCGTGCAGCAATATCGCGGTCTTTCAACGCGGCTGAAATCAAGCGAATTGTGGATGTAGACATTTGATCGCGTGCCTGCATTGATTCCTTAAGACGTGTTTGAAAGTTTTCGCGTAATCCCATAAGTCTATCCTTATCATCTGTGTGAAGTGTCACACTATACTCCCTTGGACTAGGCAGTAAAGGAAAGATTGTTTTCTAGAACTCAAAATCAAGACATTCCTTGATTTATGTTAAAACATGTGGTACTTTTCTCGCAAATATAAAAGGATTCTAAAAATGAAGAATAAATTTGAAAAAGTATGCCAACGCATGCAGATGGATGAATTTGACGAAGCCTGCCGTGTTCTGGACGGGATCCTCAAATCCATGTGGATGGATATGCGCGGATCTGAAAAACCTTTGAATACAAAGGAAAAAGCAGAGCTTTCAAAATTTAAGACAGATTACCTTGGCCCCGCTTATAAAGCATATGGCGAATACGAGGACGCAAATGGCCCCGCACAATCACGTCAGGCCATGGATGAACAGGAAGAGGCCGTGAAACGCGCCGTTCAGGAAGCTTACACAGCAACGCCGTCTTCTCCAAAAGGACCCCGCCGCTAATCAAGACCTTGTCAAACACAGGGGAATTCGCTAGATTCCTCTTTAAATTTTCTATCTTACGTTTGAACAAGGGAATAAAAATGGATAAACTTCCAATCACAGCTGCCGGCTTTAAGGCGCTGGAAAAAGAGCTCAAAAACCTCAAGACGGTTGAACGTCCCGCAATTATTGAGGCAATTGCAACCGCACGCGACCATGGCGATTTGTCAGAGAACGCTGAGTATCATTCAGCCCGTGAAAAACAAAGCTTCATTGAAGGCCGCATTCAAGAACTTGAAGGACGCATGTCGCTTGCCGAGGTTATTGACCCCTCAACCATGTCAGGCAACCGTGTCATGTTCGGCGCAACGGTTGAACTGGTTGACGAAGATACAGAAGAAGAAGTGACCTATCAGATTGTTGGTGAGTACGAAGCCGATATTGATAGCAACAAGCTTTCCAATACAGCTCCGCTCTCACGCGCTTTGATAGGCAAGTCTGTTGGTGACTCTGTTGAGGTTCGCACACCCAAGGGTGAAAAGGCCTATGAAATCCTGGATGTAAAATACAAATAAGACTTCCCCAAACCGAATAATAAAAAAAAGACCGCAGACCCATTGGATTTGCGGTCTTTTATATTTGTCTCAGTCTTACTTATTCAGCAATCGGGACGCCCGGATTGTGTTTACAAACCCGAACCCCCATAGAGGATCGAACATGCTTGATATTCGGCGTTGATGTCAAACGGGTCGTCAGAAACTGTTGATAATCGTCCCAATCCTTGGCGACAACCTTAAGCAGGAAGTCCGAATCACCCGAGATCAGATAGCATTCGCGGACACGTTCCCAGTCTTGAACCTGACGCTCAAACTTGCGCAATTCTTCATCATTTTGGTTTTCAAGGCCAATATGTGTAAAAACTGTAACCGTATAACCAAGGGCTGCGGCATCAACTCGTGCGTGATACCCTTCAATAATTCCATTATTTTCAAGCGCGCGCACCCGACGCAGGCAAGGTGGCGCGGAAATACCGGCTTTTTCAGCCAGTTCCACGTTCGTCATCCGACCATCTTTTAAAAGCTGGTTAAGGATGATACGATCAATTTTGTCGAGCTTTACTTTTGCCATTAAAAATCCTCTAAAGTATAGTTTTTAAAATCGTTTCAAAAAACCGTCTACATTTGTACTAATATTATCCAAGATAGAACAAAAGATAAAGTTAATATGTCCCAAATGAACTTGTTTACCAATAAAACCGCATGGATTATCGTCGAGCCCGGCCTGAAAGGAACAGAGAACCAATGCGTTGCTCTGACCGAACAGTTGAAAGTCGAAAAGGTTCATACCAGATATATACAGATGAATAAACCATGGATTTACCTGGCACCCTATGTTTTTACAGGTCGAAGCAAAGCCTATAAAAATCCAGAGGCCCTTTTCAAAGGCCCCTACCCTGATATTATAGTGGCAAGCGGGCGTAAAGCCATCAATGCAGCTATGAAGATCAAGAAGCTATCTGGTGGCAAAGCATTTTTGATTGTTATTCAAGATCCAAAACTGCCGTCATTTATGTTTGATGCGGTCATTGCCCCACAACACGACGCGATATCCGGCAAGAACGTGATCAAAACAATTGGTGCGCTGAACAGAATCTCACAAGACTTTCTCCTTCAAAATTTAAATCCTGCGCATTCAGGCCTTGGCAATATGCCGCACCCGCGGGTGGCTGTATTAATTGGCGGGCGCACAACCAAATCGGAATTCAGCGTATCCGATGCGCAGGCGTTGGTTAAAAAACTTAAACAACTAAAAACGGGTGGGGCCGCGTTGATGATTACAACATCACGCCGCACAGGCAAAATTCAGACCGACCTGATTAAACGCGAATTGGGCGATGCGGATACGGAAATCTGGGACGGTCAGGGCAGCAACCCCTATTTTGATTACCTCTATCATGCCGATTACATCATCGTGACAAATGACAGCGTCAGCATGGCGACTGAGGCGATCGCCACGGGCAAGCCTGTGCTGATTGCCAATATTGGAACACAAGGGCGTCGGATTGAAGACTTCCATAAAAAGCTGCGTGATCAAAACCGGGTGAAACCTTTTGAAGGGGCTTTGAAAGACTGGAAAACACCTGAATATGATGATATGGTCACCGTCTCTCAAAAACTATCAGAATTATACGGACAATACCTAGAGGAACACGCACATGTCGGAAACGAAACACACTAAAATCCTTATTACCGGATCAGGCCCTGCCGGCTATACAGCTGCTATTTATGCAGCGCGCGCAAATCTGAAACCTGTATTGGTGTCCGGTATGCAACCCGGCGGTCAGCTGACCATTACAACAGACGTTGAAAATTATCCCGGTTTTGCAGATCCCATCCAAGGTCCGTGGCTGATGGAACAGATGAAGGCGCAGGCCGAACATGTAGGCACGGAAATCATCACGGATATGATTGTTGATGTTGATTTTGAAAGCCATCCGAAACGTGCAACCGGCAACAATGGTGATGTCTATACGGCAGACACAATTGTGATTGCAACGGGTGCGCAGGCACGTTGGCTAGGTCTTCCGTCAGAGGAGAAATTCAAAGGGTACGGCGTATCTGCCTGTGCGACATGTGACGGATTTTTCTATAAGGATAAACATGTGATTGTTGTCGGCGGCGGTAATAGCGCCGTTGAAGAAGCGTTATTTTTGACCAGTTTTGCTTCCAAAGTCACATTAATCCACCGCCGCGATGAATTGCGCGCCGAACGCATCATGCAAAAACGCCTCTTTGATCACGAAAAGGTTGAAGTGATTTGGGACAGCGTTTTGGAAGAGGTTGTCGGCAACCCACCCGGCGGAAATGAATTCCCCATTGGCGTGACAGGTGCACGTATCAAAAATGTGAAAACCGATGTAATTACAGAAATGCCGGTCGATGGTATTTTCATTGCAATCGGACACGATCCTGCGACCCAAATCTTTAAAGGTCATGTTGAAATGGACAATGAAGGGTATATTTTAGGCGCTCCAGATTCCACCAAAACATCCGTCCCGGGCGTTTATGCCGCAGGGGATGTCAAAGACAAGGTTTACCGTCAGGCTGTAACAGCAGCAGGTATGGGATGTATGGCCGCGTTGGAAGCCGACAAATATATCCTTGGCCTGTCTGATGAAGCGGAAAAGGACGCGGCCTGAAAAACCGCTTTGCCTTGCTAGACGTATTTAAAATGCGTCTGCGTAGGTTTCCTCGTCAAACCCCAGAATAATATCACCCCCCTGATCAATGAGCGGGCGTTTAATAATGCTTGGGTTTTGGTACGCGCATAGCAATGCAGATGATGCATCCATATTTTCTTTGGCCTCATCATCCAGCTTTCTCCAGGTTGTGCCCCGTTTGTTAATCACCTTGTCCCAACCGTGCTGATCAATGGCACGTTTGGTCACATCCTTATCAAACTGGCCCTTTTTGTAATCTTTAAAATCATATACGACATCGTGATTATCCAGCCACTTCAAAGCCTTTTTCACCGTGTCACAATTGCGTATTCCGTAAACGTGTATCACGTTATTCTCCTATTCCTATTAAAAAGAAAACCGCCGCTGCCACAAAATGGGGCTACGGCGGTGTAAAATTAGGCCACCTTGCTGGACTGATCCGTATCTTGATCAGGTTTGGTAATGTCAAATGACAATTCGTCATCTTTGACGCCAACCTGAACGGTACCTCCATCCGGAACATCCCCGCCCAATATCAATGTGGCCAGCTTGTTTTGCAGCTCGCGCTGGATAACCCGCTTTAACGGACGCGCGCCATAGGCCGGATTATATCCACGTTCAGCCAGCCAAAGCTTGGCTTCATCTTTGAGCTCAAGGTAGATACCACGTTCAGCCAACATGCCGTGAAGGGTTTCCAATTGAATATCGACAATGCCGGCCAAGTCTTCACGGCCCAATCGACGGAACAGCAATGTCTCGTCAATTCGGTTGAGGAATTCGGGTCGAAAGTTCTGACGCACGACTTGCATGACCTGCTCGCGCACAAGGTCCAGATCATCATCCGCCTTCATTGCGACAAGATGTTCTGCGCCCATGTTCGACGTCATGATCAAAACCGTGTTGGAAAAGTCAACGACACGGCCCTGCCCATCCGTCAGGCGACCGTCATCAAAAACCTGTAAAAGAATGTTAAAAACATCCGGATGTGCCTTTTCAACCTCGTCAAACAGGACGACCTGATACGGACGACGACGCACAGCTTCGGTCAGGGCACCGCCCTCCTCATACCCGACGTAGCCCGGCGGGGCACCTATCATGCGGGCAACAGCGTGTTTCTCCATGTATTCGGACATGTCCAGACGCACCATGGCGTTTTCATCGTTAAACAAAAACTCGGCCAAGGCCTTGGTCAATTCCGTTTTCCCGACGCCTGTTGGCCCTAAGAACAAGAAGGTGCCGATGGGTTGATTTTTTGCCTGAAGACCTGCACGGGCACGCCGAACGGCATTGGATACGGCAACGATAGCCTCAGTTTGACCGACCACACGTTCAGACAGGAAATCCTCCATATGCATAAGCTTGTCACGCTCGCCCTCAAGCATCTTATCGACCGGAATGCCTGTCCAACGGCTGACAACAGCGGCGACATCATTGTCTGTCACTTCCTCATTAATCATATGGGACTCAGCGGCCTTTTGCGCTTCGGCCAGTTCGGCTTCAATTTCAGGGATACGGCCATAAGTCAGCTCTCCCGCGCGTGTCCAATCGCCTTCACGCTGGGCCTGTTCACGTTCAACACGTGCTTTTTCCAAATCTTCCTGAAGGGACTGGGCGCGCGTTAATTTGTCTTTTTCAGATGTCCACTGGGACGTCAGGTCTGCAGATTTGGCTTCTAAATCCTTCAGCTCATCTTCCAGTTTTTCCAAACGTTCTTTTGAGGCTTTGTCTTTTTCTTTCTTTAAAGCTTCCCGTTCAATCTTTAACTGAACAACGCGGCGGTCAATCTCATCCAACTCTTCAGGTTTGCTGTCCACCTCCATCCGCAATCGGGATGAAGCCTCATCAATCAGATCAATCGCCTTATCCGGCAAGAAACGGTCCGTGATATATCTGTTCGACAACTGGGCGGCGGCGACAATCGCACTGTCGGTAACACGCACACCGTGGTGAAGTTCGTATTTTTCTTTTAATCCACGCAGGATTGAAATTGTGTCTTGTACGTTCGGCTCTGCAATAAAGACAGGCTGAAACCGGCGCTCAAGCGCCGCATCTTTTTCGATATACTTACGATATTCATTCAGGGTCGTGGCACCCACCATGTGCAGCTCTCCCCGCGCCAGGGCCGGCTTTAACATGTTTCCAGCATCCATCGCCCCGTCGGTTTTACCTGCACCGACCAGGGTATGCATCTCATCCAGAAACAAAACAATCTCGCCTGCGCTT
>CAXGXG010000027.1:0-10743 GCA_964013525.1 uncultured Alphaproteobacteria bacterium
ACAAACGATCCTGATCCGCATTCGAGAGTTTTAGTCCGGTTTTACATTTGCCATCTTGGGTAGCGCTCTCTCCAAGAAGTGCGGCAAGGCGCCGGATTGGATCGGCTGGTGCATCCAGTAACTCTTCGGTTTTCACCAAAGCTTGTAAAACATCCGTGCCTTGACCCATCGGCAGGATGACGTGCGCAATACCGTCCTCTGTCATCATCTGCCAAATCCATGCGGCGCGCGGTGTGGCAAGGATCTTTATCAGTTCACTTTGGATACGCTCAACGGAGATGGACTTTAATTCCTCGGCGTGTGCCCGGCATTGGCGGCGGGCCTCGCCGTCCATTTTTTGTGGATCGGAAAACCGTGCGCTAAACCTGTAGAAACGCAAAATACGTAGATAATCCTCACGAATACGTTCACCTGGATCCCGTATAAATTTGACACGGCCGGCGCGCGCATCTTCCAAGCCGCCGAAATAGTCGTAGACATCCCCCTGTATCGTGCAATACAACGCATTCATCGTGAAATCACGTCGGGCGGCATCTTCCTCCCAGCGGTCAGTAAAAGCAACTGTTGCGTGGCGTCCGTCCGTTTCAATATCGCGGCGCAGTGTTGTGATCTCGAAAGGGTGATCGTCAATAACGGCTGTGACCGTTCCGTGTTCGATGCCGGTCGGGATGGCTTTTATCCCGTTTGCTTTTAATCGCGCCATAACGACATCGGGGGTATGGATTGTGGCAATGTCGATATCATATGTTTTCACATTCAAAACCGTATCGCGAACGCATCCGCCGACAAATCGGGCCTCATCCGTTTTATCCCCTACACCGCCGCACAGGGCCATCATCAGTTTCAATGTTTCGGGGGCATCCATAAATGCGGCGCGGCTGATCTGCGCGCGCGGCTGTGGCAAATCAACTGTCATCCATATGCCCCAAACGGTAAAATGCCCCCTGGGACCAAATGCCAAGCCAACTGGGGTCTTCGGGATCTTCTACGGCATATTCGGCAAGCATATAAAAATGTGTGCGCGTTAAACGGACCTCAAGATTTTTTTCAATCTGCACATAGGGAATCCGAACACCGTTTTCATCTGTGCGAAGGATCAGTGGGCAATCGGGCCCGATTGTAAAATCTTTGTCCACATTGTTGGTGATGTGAATGGTTTGTGATTGGGGGCTACCTTTTTCATCAATGCGCAGGTCACGGCTGACAAAAGCGGAATCCTCAACATCAATCTTGCCGCGCTCAACCGGCGTGATCAGCCAGTGTTGGCCGCGGGGATCACGTTTCAAAACGGTTGAGAACAACTTGACCAACGCGTGGCGCTGAATAGGTCGGCCCTCGTGAAACCAGGTGCCGTCACGCATAATCTTCATATTGTAATGGTGGGCGCCCTGGCGTTTTTCGTCAGGCCGTAGTTTTGCGAGCTCTTTTGATATCTCATTCTTCACTTGCATAACCCCTGTATCGTCCTAATATTAAATCCATCATAGCCATTATATAGGAAATTGCAGGGAATGATGACGAAAAAAGCGAAAAATCAAAATCTGGATACAGCCGCTGACGACTTTAAACAGGTTCAAAAGGAAATTGCAAAATTCGTTTTGGGACAGGACCGGGTGATTGAATTGACGCTGACATCTATTCTGGCGGGCGGCCATGCCTTGTTAATTGGCCTGCCTGGTTTGGGCAAGACGCGTTTGGTCAATACAATCAGCAAAGTTTTGGGGTTGGACAGCCGCCGCATTCAATGTACGCCTGATCTTATGCCTGCAGATATTTTGGGATCGGAAATTTTGGAAGATGATCAAAAAGGCGGTCGCGCATTTCGTTTTGTTAAGGGCCCCGTTTTCGCCCAGCTTTTGATGGCGGATGAAATCAACCGTGCCAGCCCGCGGACGCAATCCGCGTTATTAGAGGCGATGCAGGAACGCCGCGTAACAGTGGCGGGACATAGCCATGATTTGCCAAAACCTTTTCATGTTTTGGCCACACAAAACCCGTTAGAACAGGAGGGCACCTACCCGCTACCGGAGGCCCAACGTGACCGTTTTTTAATGCAGATTGATGTCGAATACCCCTCAGCCGAAGATGAAAAACGCATGGTTATTGAGACCACCAGCGGTGATGACGGTATTCCCAAAACGCTATTTACCGCCGATGGCTTGATGGCTTTGCAAAATGAAATTCGGGATATGCCTGTGGGCGATGCAGTTTTAAATCGCGCGGTTGATTTGGTCACGGCCCTTCGTCCGGGCACCGGTCATGATGACCTGACGCAGTACATTGAATGGGGCCCGGGTCCGCGCGCAACGCAGACGCTGATCAGTACGGCCAAAGCACATGCATTTTTACAAGGGCGTGCCGCGCCTGTGAAAGAAGACCTGGATATTCTGGCGCGTCCTGTTTTAAAACACCGTATGGCCGTAAATATGTCGGGACGTGCCTCCGGACACCATGCGGATGATTTGATTGCGCGTGTTCTGACTGTCAAATAAAGCGTAAGTGGGTCCGAATATATCGGGGCTATTTTAACCCGAATTCACAGAGTTTTTTGTAAGGGCGGGGATGTTGGCTCTTGTATAAGGCAAAGGATTCGACCTCAAACTCAGGCACCTTTTTTTCTGAATTTTGACCCTTAAAAAACTGAATGTCTGCATCAGATATCGTCTGGTCCGATCGCGCCAACGTAATGTGCGGATTGAAACCATCCGCATGCCCCTTAGGCGTCAGGTCACATTGCATGGCCGCTTTATCAATCTGATCTTTTAAATTTTGCAATTGTGATGTCAAATCAATCTCAGCCACATAAAAATGGTTTCGGTAGCGCGCCCCCGGACCAAAATAGGTGACCCCGGCACCGGATAAGGAAAAAGATTCTTGTTCAATATCACATAGAACATCAACAAAATCATCCAGCTTGTCATCGGGTATATGTCCAAGATAGGCCAGGGTAATATGAAGGTCCGCACGACGTTGATGATAGATATTTTCATCATTTGGCAGCGAAAAGGCCCTGAGCTCCTCTGCCACAAAATCCGGTATATCAATGGCCAGAAAATAGCCCATCTTGAATTGCCCTCAATCTAGAGTTCTGTCGGGTTCGGATTACGGCTGTGAATATCGTCAATTGCAGACAGCAAAGCGTTATCCAATTTCAAATCATGCGCATCAATATTTGTTTTTAACTGCTCCATGGAGGTCGCACCAATAATGTTTGATGTCACCCAAGGCTGGTGGTTCACGAACGCTATTGCCATTTGTGCCGGATCCAAACCGTGTTTGTCTGCAAGGGCGACATAGTCCTGAACGGCACTTTCCGCACGCGGCCCATCATAGCGGCCAGGGCGGTTGTCGATCGCTTTCGCGCTACCCTTAGGTAATTTCCAACCCAGATACTTTCCGGTCAAGCGGCCACGCGCCAGTGGTGAATAGGCCAAAAGACCGATGTCTTCGTACATGGAAACCTCAGCCATGCCGATGTCATGAACACGGTTCAAAAGGTTATAGGCATTTTGTACAGATTGCATCCGCGGCAGATTATGCTTCTCGGCCAGCTGAATAAATTTCATCATGCCCCATGGGGTTTCATTGGACAGGCCGAAGTGGCGGATTTTGCCGTCTTTTACAAAACTTTCCAAAACTTCAAGTGTGTTCAGAATGTCATCTTCGGCTTTGGGTGTGATCATGTCGGCGCTAAAATCAAGTGTACCAAAATTATTCACCGGACGGTTGGGCCAATGCAATTGATACAAATCGATATAATCGGTTTGCATGCGGGTCAGGCTTTCGTTCAGGGCCTGTGTAATATTATCAAGATCGATGCGGTTGTCCGCACCACGGATCCACGGTGTTGATTGGCCGGGGCCGCTGACTTTACTGGCCAGGATAACCTGATCACGATTTTTGTTTTTCGCAAACCATGTGCCAATAATCTCCTCAGTCCGTCCTTGGGTTTCGGCAGAGGGTGGAATGGAATAAAGCTCAGCCGTATCAAAAAAGTTGATCCCCCGTTCCAATGCATAATCCATTTGTGCATGGCCGTCGGCTTCGGTGTTTTGAACACCCCATGTCATCGTTCCCAAGCAAAGCAGGCTGACATCAAGGTCAGTGCGTCCCAATTTACGTTTTTCCATTTTTAAGGTCCTTGTGTCGGTTTTTAATTGTCTTCCGACTCTAGGAATTCCCGTACAAAAGGCAAGAGCTTATCCGCCATAACCTCTGCTCCCTTTTGGTTGGGGTGCAGGCCGTCGGTCAAGTTCAGCGTGGGATTGCCGAATACCCCGTCCAGCAAAAACGGATAGAGGGGCACATCGTATTTATCGGCCAAATCAGGATAAATTGAATCAAAGAATGATGTGTAACGCGGGCCGAAATTCCGCGGTGCATACATTCCCAATAACAAGACATCAATTTCGCGATCCTGAAGGGTAGAGAGCATTTGATCAAGGTTCTTTTCCGGAATATCAGGATTGAGGTTGCGAAGCGCGTCATTTGCGCCAAGCCCCAATAAAACCAGATCAGGTTTGTTTTGCAGGGACCAATCCAGGCGGTTTAAACCGCCTGTTGTCGTATCGCCGGAAACGCCGGCATTTTGAATTTTAACGTCGTAACCTGCAGCTTTTAATTTGGTCTCTAGCTGGGCGGGATAGGCGTCCTGCGGCGACATACCGTAACCTGCGGTCAAGCTGTCGCCAAATGCCAGGATTTTATAAGGTTCGGCCATCGCGGCAGATCCGATAATCATAAATAAAGCCACGAACAGATAGACCTTGAAGGTGGGCATAAAAGAACGATAATAAGAATGAAGATTAAACATGATAAATGGAACCGTTTCGTGAATATTAAAAAAACCTCTTCCCAAGATAGTACGCGCGCATCGAAAAAACCACTCGCGGAGCTGAAAAACATCTCCCTCTCGCTCGACAGCGGTGCAGGACAGGTCGATATTCTAAAAGATGTCTCGCTGAATATTAAAAAAGGCGAGACAATTGCAATTGTCGGACCATCAGGTTCAGGGAAAACAACCTTATTGATGGTGTTGTCCGGTTTACAACTGCCGACGGATGGCGCGGTCCAAATTTCAGGCGCGCCGATCACCGAAATGGACGAAGACGCATTGGCCACCTTCCGTCGCGATAACATAGGAATTGTCTTTCAAAATTTTCACCTGATCCCCACGATGACAGCATTGGAAAATGTGGCAACCCCGTTGGAATTCGCCTACCGCAAGGATGCGTTCAAGCAGGCAGAAAAGACATTAAAGGCGGTTGGATTGGGACACAGGCTTAATCATTATCCGGGGCAAATGTCCGGTGGTGAACAACAGCGTGTTGCACTGGCGCGTGCGCTGGTTGTTAAGCCTAAGCTGCTGCTGGCGGATGAGCCGACAGGAAACCTCGACAGTGAAACGGGCGAGAAAATTATTCAGCAATTGTTCGGCCTCGCCAAAAGCGCAGGCACGACACTGGTCCTGGTCACGCATGACAAAACGCTTGCCGCGCGATGCGCGCGCCAGGTGACAATGGCGGACGGGGTCTTGCACGCATGAAAGAATTTAGACAAGTCATCCGTTTGACACGACGTGAATTGCGAAGCGGTTTGCGCGGTTTTTTGATTTTCATTCTCTGTCTGATTTTGGGTGTCGGTTCCATCGCAGCTGTGCGTTCACTCTCAAACAGTATGATGGATTCGCTCGAGGTGAATGGGAAGTATATTTTGGGCGGCGATATTGCGCTCAGAACGATTTACGAGCCAGCCCCAAAAGAGCAGATCGATTACCTGCGTCAAAAGGTTGGCCTGGTCACGATTGCGGCGGAAACGCGAGCCATGGCCCGCACGTCGGAAGAGGATCGTGCAACCCTGATTGAATTGAAGGCGGTTGATGTTTTTTATCCGCATTACGGTGATTTTCGCTATCGCGATGAAAACGGTGATATCATCAGTGTCACAAACAATACCTCGGCCAAGCTACTTTCTGATTTTACCGAAGAGGGGAATTACGTTGGAAACTGGGGTGCGTTTATCGAGCCTGAATTGACGGAGGTTATTGGCGCAGGAATCGGTGACAGCATCCTGATCGGCGACCAACCGTTTGAAATCCGCGGGATCATTGAAAAGGAACCTGACCGTCTGGGGAGCGAGCGTTTTACCTATGCGCCGCGTGTGATGATCAGCCTGTCTGCATTTGATACGACTGGGCTGTTAAAAGAGGGCAGTCAGATCTATTACGATCATAAAGTCGCCCTGTTCGGGGACAGTCAGTATAAAAACCTGGGTGCCGTCCAAGACAAGATTAATGAAGCCTTCCCCGATGCAAAATGGAAAGGTCGCAATTACTTTAACGCATCTCCGCGTATTGAGCGCTTTATCAACCGTTTGACTTTGTTCTTAACTCTTGTCGGTTTGACATCTCTGCTGGTTGGCGGCATCGGAATTGGTAATGCAGTCCGCAGTTATTTGGAAAGTAATTACAGAAACATTGCGACCTATAAATGTCTGGGGGCGACGCGGGGCATGATCTTTAAAATCTATTTTTGGAGGATCATGTTCTTTGGGCTAATCGGCTCAATCATCGGGTGTTTTATAGGCGCTGTTTTGCCATTCATTTTAGCACCTGTTTTGGCCGAGAGTTTCTCTTTGAGTGAAACGGTCGTGAAACTCTACCCATATGACTTGGGCATATCGCTTTTGTTTGGTTTGTTAACAGTTGCACTCTTTAGTCTCTATCCGCTGGGGCGTGCGTGCGAAGTACGGGCCGCAGACCTGTTCCGTAGTATGGTGACGGTTGCGACCAGTCGCCCACGCGCCAGTATTATTATCGGGATGTTGATTGCCCTTCAGGGGTTGATCCTGCTGGTGATTTTAACCAGTAATGATACACGCCTGGCCATCGGTTTTGTGGTTGGTACAATTTTAATTGTCGGCATTTTCTTCATTCTGGCCGGCATTATCAAATGGGCAATGAAACGCATGCGTCACGTAAAAACACCATCTTTGCGCTTTGCAGTTGCGAACCTGTCGCGTCCCGGTAACCTGACGAATGCACTCGTTTTGTCCTTGGGTCTGGGGTTGACCGTTTTTGTTATGATTGGGATGATCGAATATAACTTTTCTCAAAAACTGGCAGACAATATCAGCGATGAAACACCCTCATTCTTCTTTCTGGATATTCAGGCTGATCAGAAAGACGCATTCGCCGAAACTATTTCAGAACTGCCAAGTGCCGAAAACCTGCAGATGACCCAGCAGTTACGCGGACGGATCATGCAGGTCAACGGAACGCCTGCCGAAGAGGCGCTGGTGAATGAAGAAGACAGCTGGGTTATTCGCGGTGATCGCGGCTTTACCTATACGGATACGTTACCGGGTAATAGCGAAGTCATCTCGGGCGAATGGTGGCCGGCTGATTATGATGGCGCGCCCATCGTTTCTGTCAGTCAGGATGTCGCCAACGCCTTTGAAATTGGGGTGGGCGATGAACTGACGATCAATATTCTGGGTATGGATATCACAGCGCGTATCGCGAATGTGCGTGAGGTCAATTGGGCCAGTTTCTCTATGAATTTTGCTGTGACTTTTGCGCCGGGAACGTTGGAAAGTGCCCCCGCCACATGGTTGGCAACAGTGATGCTGGACGAGGATCGTGAAATGCTGGCGCAGACGACAACGGCCAAGGCCTTTCCAAATGTCAGTGCCATTCGCGTGCGCGATGCGCTGAACCTTGCCGCCCAGATTTTGGGATCGGTGGCCGATGCTGTGCGCTACGCGGCAGCTTTGACACTGGTGGCAGGGATTCTGGTCTTGGCGGGTGCACTTGCGGCCGGACAAAAACGCCGATTGTATGATGCCGTTGTTTTCAAGGTCATGGGCGTTCGACGACGCCAGATCCTTGGCGTTTTCCTCAGCGAATATTTGATTCTGGGCCTGATTGCTGCGATCGCAGCGGCCCTATTGGGTACAATTGCCGCCTATGCGGTTCAGACATACCTTATGGACCTTAGCTGGACGTTCAGCCTGTGGGCTGTGGTTTCTGTTGTGTCCATTGCGTTGGTTATTACATTGGGACTGGGGCTAGCCTCAACCCTTCGGACATTGAATGTCAAACCTGCGCCATACCTTAGAAATGAATAGGAAAAACTTTATCCTGTTATTCTTGGAAACTGGGAACTCTGGTGCTATATTACTTTCATAACAAGCGTTCATGAAGGAGAAAGCTTAAAATGAATATCAATCCCAATCAAAATGTTCACAGCTCCAGCCGCAGCGCGACGCGTGAATTTGACGCAGGTCTGCAGGCGCACATGCAGAAAGTATATAAGGTCATGTCATTTGGCCTGGTCGTAACGGCCGTTGTCGGAATGGCTATCGCCAGTTCTGAAGCTGCCATCAACCTGATTTTCGGCACGCCGCTGCAGTGGGTAATCCTGTTTGCGCCATTGGCCATTATTTGGTTTGGTTTTACACCGAAACGTGCGCACCGCATGTCAACAGGCCAGTTACGCGGTGTATTCTATGGTTTGTCTGCGCTATATGGTGCGACATTCTCGATCCTATTCCTTATGTTCACGGGTGAAAGCCTGATGCGGGTTTTCTTTATTACCGCCGGTACTTTTGCCGCGATGAGCATCCTTGGCTATACCACCAAAAAGGACCTGACAAATATGGGTGCTTTCTTGCTCATGGGTTTGATAGGGATCATTATCGCCAGCGTTGTAAACCTGTTTATCGTTAGCACAATGGTCAGCTTTGTCGTATCCATTTTGGGTGTTCTGATCTTTACCCTTATGACGGCCTATGACACACAGCGTATCAAAGAAAGCTATGCTTACAGCCATGGCGATGTTGCCAATGATAAAATGGCGACACTTGGCGCACTATCGCTTTATCTGAACTTCATCTTCTTGTTCCAGAATCTGGTTCATCTGATGGGTCAGCAAAGATAAGGTTTATCTTTAAACCGCTGAATACCGAAACCCTGCATTTTGCGGGGTTTCTTTTTGCTTGAAATGGCATGATGATTCGATTATATCTTGTACATCTTTTCTTTAAAAGATGGGCCCATAGCTCAGCTGGGAGAGCGCTTGCATGGCATGCAAGAGGTCGTCGGTTCGATCCCGATTGGGTCCACCATTCCTTCCCTATATTTTATATCCCGCAATGTCATTCATTATATGAACTGAAGGCGCATAAATATGTATGTGATTGCATCACGTTTCTAAAACAAACAAAGAAAGTTTCGTCATGCATATCAAAGGATCCTGTCATTGTAGAAAGATAACATTCAGCGTTGATGCTTATGCGCCGGTTCCTTTTATGCGGTGCTATTGTTCTATATGTCGTAAAACAGCAGGTACAGGCGGGCATGCGATCAATCTGGGCGCTAAAAAAGCGTCCCTCAAAGTAGAGGGAGAAGCGCATATAAAAAGTTTTCATGCTATCCGTCGCGAGGGTGGTAAGGAGGAAAAGAGCATGGCGGAGCGCAGCTTCTGCAAACACTGCGGAACCGCATTATGGCTTTATTCGCCTGAATATCCTGAGCTGATACACCCACATGCCGGTTGTATAGATACGGATTTACCCGTTCCCCCATCTACAGATCATAATATGCTGGAAAGTAAAGCCAACTGGGTTAAGGTCTGTACCTTTGAAGGGGACAGAACCTTTGATAGGTTTGGTCCGGATTCATTAAAGGAATGGCATGAAAAACATGATGTCACGAATTAAGATTTAGAAAGGGCAGTGTTAATCCTCAACTGCGAGGCTAAGGGCGAATTCTTTTAAACGCCAATCAAGGTTGCGAACGGCCTTTGTAGCGGCTTTCAATTCACTCGGGTCCAGGGCTTTTCCACGGTAAGCGGTGATATAACCCTGTCCGAAAATCAGATGACCTCCTTCGTACAATTTCACCTCGGCAGATTGTATAAAGTCAAATTCGCACAATGTTTTTTCGGCAGCCGCCTGCAAATTGGCATAGCCGTTATCGACCTCAGTCGGGGCGCGGTTCATCAATCCTAATACGGCGTCTTTGGTTTGTGTCCAGCCGTCTTTCAAAATGTCGAAAGAGATCAAAATCGCCGCAGCTGTATCCGCCCACCACAGCCCCATGCCAATCCCAAGGACCCCGCCAATGGCCGCGGCCGCTGTCATCCAGTCAGCTTTGTTCATTTTGGCATCGGTATAAAGGATTTTATCGTTCAGCGGCTTGGCATGCTTCATTTTATAATGGCCAAGGATCAGCGGCGGAAACGTCCCCCATAAAAGAACCGGGATCATCCACCAGCCCAGCCACATATCAACCCCGAAAAAGCTTTTCATCCCGATTGTAGGGTGGTGTTGTTCAAACAATTTCATCGCAGAATCGACCAACAGATACCCGCCCATGATCAATAAAGCCAAAGCCGCGCATAAGAACAAAACGGACACCACACGGTGAAATCCAAACGGATAATGGCGGGTTGCCGGGCGGTTACAGAAATAGGCGCCAATCAAAAAGCCAACTGGCGGAATCAAGCTAAGGCAGTCTTCAATCCATGCCGTTTTCATAGCTTGCGAAGACCCCATGACGAGGTACATCAAGATAATAACGCTACTGATATAGGCAATCGAAATATATTCAAGGTGCAACGCTTTTTTCAGGTGGGTTTCCTGTTCGGTATTATATTCGTGGTGTGGGACAATGCTCATTTTTTCAGTGTCTCTTTACTGTCTTCTTGCAAAAGCTTCGGGCTCTTAAAGTACCGCTCAAGA
>CAXGXG010000028.1:0-10710 GCA_964013525.1 uncultured Alphaproteobacteria bacterium
GGAAAAGCCCTGTCAAAACGGTTGATAAGATCGAGATTTCCGAATTTCGTGATCCCCTGCGCCCCGGCCGCCAGATTTTGATTGATGTGCGGGCCAAATCATTTTTGCACCATCAGGTGCGTAATTTTACAGGATTGTTAAAAGAGGTTGGTGAAGGTAAACGCAAACCGGGCGATGTTAAAACCATCCTGGAGGCCTGCGATCGTCGTGCATCGGGAATAACAGCCCCCGCGCATGGCCTGTATTTTGTACGGGCCGAATACTAAAGCGCCGCAGCCGCCCTAACGAACAACAGCTACATGAAAAAGATTGTAGAATGGGACTGATGAATGCGGGCGACGCGCACAGAATGACATTTCTCCGGTGACAACCCCGTCATAACTCTCGAGAGGGGCATCATCTGTATTGTCACTGTGAAAAATGACTCGGCCTGAGGTGTTCAGTGTGATTAGATCCGGAAGGTCGAAACGCCGGTTATAAGCAATACAATACGGTTGTTGAACGGCATTTATTAAAATCAGCAATTCCGCATCTGACGTGCCAAGCCCATCAATGGGGACCATCCAGGCCGAGAGTTCACCGGGCGCCAGCCAACTGCTTTGAAAGTTTTCAGGTAATGGATCATATTGCGCCATCTCGTAAAAGTTACGGTAGGACACCCCACCGCCGCCGGGCGAGAAAATCTCGCATGACGGATCAGAACATTTGTCATTATCACGTGGCGTGACCGAACCATCCACTGCAAAACGCTGATCACTTAAAAAATCGAGATCTTCAAACGCAACACCGCGTAGGCGAAGCCGCTGAATCGCTGCATCTATTGCGGCAAAATAATTCGAAACCTCAGCCAGTTTAATCTGAACCTCTTCACGGTCAACATCACCGCCACCTGAACCGCTGCGTGTTACGGCATAGCTAAGGGCTGCGAACAAGGCAACAGCAATTAAAATCAAAAACAGGGCGTTTCCTGTTTCGCCTTTTTTATTTCCATGTGGTTTCCTCATTCCTCTATTTTTAGTGTATTTATTAAATTTGTCAAAATTAAGTCAATTTATGCTTTTACACGCAGGTCAGGAGAAAAACTTCGAAATATAGACATTGTTAATACAAAGCTGTAAAAATACCCTTGCAACTATAAAAGCGAACTGATTTTGACCTATAACATTCTGATTTTAAACGGCCCGAACCTGAACATGTTAGGCATGCGCGAGCCGGATATATATGGCCATTCAACCCTGAACGATCTAAACCGGAACTGTGAGCAAACCGCAGAATCACTGGATATGAATGTGACATGCTTTCAATCCAATCATGAAGGTGAACTGATTGATAAAATCCAATCCGCTGACGAAGCTTATGATGCGATTATTATTAATGCTGCGGCTTATACACACACATCAATTGCGCTCTATGATGCCCTTAAACTCTGCCCCCTGCCCTTTATCGAAGTGCATTTGTCCAACATTTATGCACGCGATACATTCCGCCACAAATCCCTGATCAGCCCCCTTGCAAAAGGAGTGCTTTGCGGATTTGGACAAATGGGGTATAGTTTGGCCCTTACAGCCATAAAAGATATTTTAGCTTCAAGAGAGGATTGAAATGGCGAAAAAATTGAAAATTGATTTTGACGAGATTCGTAAACTGGCAGAGCTGGTCCAAGATACCGAGCTAAGCGAGATTGAGATTGAAGAAGAAGACCTTCGCATTCGCGTATCCCGCGGAGCCCAGTTCATTCAGTCTGTTGCCGCCCCACAGGCTCAGCCAGCGGCCCCGGCACAAGCCCCCGCAGCAAATGCAAACCCGGCATCTGCCGATGCCGGCACAGCGGCCGATGGTGACGATTACGAAAACCACCCAGGCGCGGTTAAATCGCCAATGGTCGGCACAGCCTACCTTCAATCCGAACCCGGCGCAGATCCATTTGTCAGCCCAGGTGCGAAGGTTTCAGCTGGCGATACATTACTGATTGTTGAAGCTATGAAGGTTATGAACCCAATCAAAGCGACCAAATCAGGAACTGTAAGTGCCGTTTTGGTTGAAGACGGAACACCTGTTGAATTTGGTGAACCCCTCGTCATTATTGAATAACAAAAAGGCAAGGCAGCCCGTATGTTTAAGAAAATTCTGATCGCCAACCGAGGCGAAATCGCTCTTCGTATTCACCGCGCCTGTAAGGAACGCAACATCCAAACCGTTGTTGTCCATTCCGAGGCGGACAAAAACGCAATGGCCGTAAAATTGGCAGACGAAAGCGTCTGTATTGGCCCCGCAGCCAGCAAGGACAGCTATCTGAATATTCCGGCTATTTTATCAGCAGCCGCCATTACGAATGTGGATGCCGTTCACCCGGGTATTGGCTTTCTATCCGAAAATGCCGAATTCGCCCGCATGGTGGAAGAGCACGGCTTTACCTTTATCGGCCCTAGCCCCAAGCACATTGAACAAATGGGCGACAAAGCGGTTGCGAAAAAGACCGTTAAAGAATTGGGTCTGCCTGTTATTGAAGGGTCCCCCGGAATTGTTCCCACCGTTTCTGAAGGCATGGAAATCGCCAAGGGCATCGGCTTCCCCGTCCTGATCAAGGCGGTTGCAGGTGGTGGCGGTAAAGGTATGAAAATCGCCGATACAGAAGCTGATTTTGAAAGTGCCTTTAAAATGGCACGTGCCGAGGCGAAAGCCGCGTTCGGCAACGGTGACGTCTATATTGAGAAGTATCTGGCCAATCCGCGCCATATCGAAGTGCAGATTATCGGCGACACGCATGGCAATGCCATTCATTTGGGCGAGCGCGATTGTTCGATCCAGCGTAGCCACCAAAAAGTTTTGGAAGAAGCCCCCTCACCGGCGCTGAGTGCTGAAGAGCGCAAATTCATTGGCGATCTGTCTGCCGATGTCGTACGCCGCATGGGCTACCGTGGTGTTGGGACGATTGAATATCTTTACGAAGAAGGCAAATTTTACTTCCTTGAAATGAACACTCGTCTTCAGGTTGAACACCCGATTACAGAGATCATTACTGGGATTGACCTGGTACGTGAACAACTGCACGTGGCTGCCGGTAACCCGCTCAGCTTCAAACAGGAAGAGATTAAGTTCACAGGCTGGTCATTCGAATGCCGCGTCAACGCCGAGCATCCTGAAACCTTTATTCCATCGCCGGGCCGCATTAAAAAATTCCACCCGCCAGGTGGTTTGGGCGTCCGCGTGGACAGTGCAATTTATGAGGGGTATGACATTCCGCCCTATTACGACAGTTTGATTGCCAAGCTGATCATTCGCGGTGCAACCCGCAACGAATGTTTGCGTCGTTTGAACCGCGCCTTGTCTGAATTTGTGATCGAAGGGGTCAATACAACTCTGCCATTGCACGCCAAAATCCTAATGGATGAAAACTTCCGCACAGGTCAGTACAATATCCACTGGCTGGAGCGTAAGTTGGGCTTAAAAGCAGATCCGAACGCACCAAAAAAGAATGAAGAGGCCGCTTAATCGCGCCCAGGTGAAAAATTTAAAGGCCGCCTTGATAATTTTCGGGCGGCTTTTATTTTGACTATCAATATAGCGCCCAATACCTTAGAATCACTGTTAGATGACTAGATTTTAACCCAGTTTATTTGAGGATTCCTTCATGAAATCATACATTTTTGCACTCTTTGCCTTGCTCCCATTGATCTTAACCGCACCGGCACAGGCAGAACCTATGACATACAAGTTTGATACGGTTCACAGCCAGGTCATCTTCTTTGTAATGCATCGCGGCTTTTCAAAATCAGAAGGAGAGTTTTTGGAGTTTGATGGCGACTTCACATTTGATGAAGCCAACCCCGAAGCCGGATCTGTAAATGTGACAATTGATACCAACAGCCTCAGCATGGATGACGACGTCTGGACAGACCACACCAAGACTAAATTTTTCGATACGGAAAACCATCCTAATATGACTTTTAAAAGCACTGAAGTTTTGAAAACAGGTGAAGACACAGCCCTTCTAACCGGTGATCTGACCATGTTGGGCGTGACCAAACCGGTAACGTTGGATGTCAAGCTGAACAAAGTGGAAATGGATGATGAGGGTGGCGCCACTGCGGGCTTCTCTGCCACAGGAAACATCAAACGCTCGGAATGGGGCATGGATTACGGCCAAGGCATGATTGGTGATGACGTGGAATTGCGTATCGAAGTTGAGGCAAACGCCAAAGACGGTATGAACAAATAATGCCAGCTCAAAACACTGAAAACTCTTACGGCAGCGTTGCCAAATTTTTTCACTGGACGATCGCATTGATTGTGATCGCCCTGCTAGCTGTCGGCCTTTATATGGGGGGCATGGAAAACAGTCCGCTCAAGTTTCAGGTTTATGGCATCCATAAATCATTTGGCTTTTTGGTTCTTTGGTTGGTCGGCCTGCGCCTTGCTTGGAAATTCTATAACGAAGCGCCTGAGCTTTTGTCTAAGAAAAGATGGGAAAGAAACCTTGCACGCTTAACGCATTTTCTGCTCTACGTCTGCCTGGTCCTGCAACCTTTGTCGGGTTGGATCATGTCGTCAGCCAGTGGCCGGGCCAGCCCGTTGATTTTCGGTTTTGACCTGCCGGCCATTGTTCAGCCCGACCGCGATATCGGCGGCCTGTTTCATGAGGTTCATGAATATACAGGCTTTATTCTGATTGGCCTCATTGCCCTTCATTTTGCAGGCGCGATCAAGCATCATTTCGTTGATGGCGATCAGACATTATTGCGCATGCTGCCATTCGGATCAGCCAAGGACTAATTAGAAATGGGGAGGGCCCCGCCCCTCCTCTTACGTACTAACTTTTACAGTTATCTTTAAGAAAGCGGAGATCCCGTAATGAAACACCTCGCAACGTTGTTGATTTTGACCTTTCCTTCACTGGCTATGGCCGAAGCTGTTGCCTGGAATGTGGTGCAGGATGATACACACCTGACATTTACCACGACCGAAGAGGGTAAAAAGGTTAAACATACGATTAAAAAGTTTGATGCAGACATCACTTTTTCAAAAGATGATCTGGAAAACAGCCGGGTCGCGATCACCATTCCCGTTTCTGAAATTACGCGCCCTGATTATGATGTGATTGAAACGCTTCGCGCAGCGGATTTCTTTGATGCCGACACCCACCCGAATGCCGTTTACGAGGCAGAGGAATTTGTATTCGTTGACAACAATGAATATCTGGCCAAGGGTCACCTGACTTTAAAAGGAACCCGCCTGCCGTTTGATCTGCCATTTACACTTGATATCAATGATGACCGCGCCCATATGCAGGCTGATTTTCAGGTCCTTCGTTTGCCCTATAATATTGGTATCGGCAGCTGGCGTGACACATCATTTATTGCCGATGGTGTAGATGTCGATATAGACCTCACCGCCCGCCGAACATCCGTACAATAAACTTGCCAATGCCATTGTGGCTTTTGCTTTGCTTTTGGCCAGAAATCCGATAGAGTTATGAGGTATGAGGACGCTGTATCACTTGTGGCTCCATCCCGGTTCAAGAAAGGTTCGCGTGGTTCTGGCTGAAAAAGGCTTGGATTTCGAACTGAAAATAGAAAAAATCTGGGAGCGCCGCACCGAATTCTTGAGTTTGAACCCTGCGGGGGATGTTCCGGTTTTAATTGAACCTGAGGGCACAGTCCTGACCGAATCCAGCGTTATCTGTGAATATCTTGACGAAACATACGACTCTCACAGCCTTCTTGGTAAGGATGCGCTTCAGCGTGCGGAAACCCGCCGCCTCGTGTGCTGGTTCGAACAAAAGTTTAACGCAGAAGTGACTGAAAATTTGGTTGGCGAAAAGATGATGAAGCGTTTTTATCGCCAGGGTGAGCCGCACGGCCCATCTATCCGCGCAGGTCATGCCAACATTCATTATCACTTGGACTATATCGAATTTTTGACTGAGCGCCGCCGCTGGGTTGCCGGAGAATTCTTTTCCCTTGCCGATATCAGCGCCGCCGCCCATCTTTCTGCCATTGATTATATCGGTGATGTGCCGTGGTCTGATCACAAGGGTGCGGCATCGTGGTATGCGCGCGTTAAAAAGCGCAAGAGCTTTCAGCCGTTGCTTGAGGATGTTATTCCAGGCTTTACACCGTCTGAAACCTATGCTGCGTCCAACTATTAAGGCGCACATTTCATGACATCTGATCACGTTACTCCCAAACCCATTGCCCCCAAAGACAAGAAAAAACACCTTTTTTGTTTTGGATACGGCTATGTCGCCGAAAATCTTGCCGAAACGCTGAAATTGCACGATTGGAAAATATCCGGCACAACAACGGATGTCGATAAAGCCGCGCATATGGCTGAAAACGATGTTACAGCCTATGTTTTTGATGAAAATATGCCGCTGTGCGATCCGTTTTCCGCATTGAAAGATGCCACGCACATCTTGATTTCCATCCCGCCACAAAAATTTGGTGATCTGGTTTTGGATATGCATGAAACAGATCTTGAAAACCTGCGCAACGTGGAATGGATCGGATACCTCTCCTCAACCGCGGTTTACGGCAATCGCGACGGCAAATGGGTGGATGAAGATACCCTGCCCGCGCCGACCAGCCAACGCGGCAGCGTCCGCCAGATGAGCGAAATGCAGTGGCGGCAGTTCTATAATGAAACGCGCTTCCCCCTTCACATCTTTCGCCTATCAGGCATCTATGGCCCCGGTCGTTCCATGCTAAACACAGTACGCGCCGGTCACCCGAGGCGCATCGAAAAGGCCGGGCATGCTTTTAACCGTATTCATGTCGAAGACATCGTTCAGACCTTGATCGCATCAATCAATCAGCCGCACCCAATGGATATTTATAATTTGGCCGATGATTGCGCCGCCCCCAGCCACGAGATGATTGCTTATGCCTGCACCTTGTTGGGTGAGGATGTGCCTCCGCTCATCCCGTTTGAAGAGGCGGATTTGGCGCCGATTGTCAAAAGCTTCTATGCTGATAACAAGCGCATCAAAAATGATAAGATTAAATCCAAGCTTGGGATCAAACTGCTCCACCCTGACTATAAATCCGGGCTCAATGCTTGCCTAAAGGCTGAAGAAGAGCTGATTGCGCATTTGCAAGACGATGCTTAAAAAAAAACATATCAAAGTTTCCACCACGCCTAAAGACCGCTCAAGCTCGCTGCTCATGTGACTTGGCCCACATGTCAAAAATATTCACCTAAAAATACATTGAAGTCGGGTTTAACCCGCGCGGAAATCTGAAAATGGCTTAGCCATTCCATCCGCTTCATCTGCAGCATTTTGAGAATCAGGTTGGCGGATTGGCAAGGTTACGCTGACCTCGGTTCCTTTTTCCACAACGCTCGAGATATGGATGTCGCCGTGGTGAAGCTTCACAAGATCCTTGGTAATGGCGAGCCCCAAGCCCGAGCCCTCGTGCGGACGTGTCAATGCGGAGGCCACCTGTTCAAACGGTAGCATCACAAGTGGTATTTTTGATTTCGGAATTCCAACACCTGTATCGCGTACGATTAGGGTGATATGGTTATCTGCATCTTTTAGGCACAGCATCTCGACTTGGCCGCCTGCAGGTGTAAACTTCACCGCATTCGACATCAGGTTAATCAAAATCTGCATAACAGCACGGCGGTCTGCCTGAATGTGAAGGTCATCAGGAATGGAATCTGTGATCAGACGCACATCCGATTCATGGGCACGTCCTTCCATCATGTGAACGACCAGGCGTATCACCTTTGCGATATTCAGGTCTTCAAATTCCAGATCATATTTGCCGAATTCGATTTTCGACATGTCGAGGATGTCGTTGATCAAATCCAACAGATGTTCACCGCTTTCGCGGATACCTGCAATGTAATCCAGATATTTTGTATTGCCGACAGGCCCCAATAGCTGACGTTGCATCATTTCTGAAAAACCGATAATGGCATTCAATGGCGTGCGGAGCTCGTGGCTCATGTTTGCGAGGAAGCGTGTTTTTGATGCGTAGGCAGTTTCAGCCGCGTCTTTGGCTTCACGCAACTGTTTCTCGTGCAAACTGCGGTCTGTTATATCCTGAAAAATGCCAAAAAGTTTATCGACATTGCCGGTTTTGTCATTGGTGTGACAACGCCCTTCACACCGGATATGGTGCGTTTCCCCCAGTGGCGTGCAGATTTCAAATTCAAAATTGAAATTCTTGCCCTGCAATGTGGCCTGTTGAAAATATTCAATCAGGCCGGGCTGATTACCGCTGCCACGGACCATCTCGCGCACATTTTCAAATGTGGGGCGGAAGCGGGCCATCTCGACACCAAAAATATGGTAGAGGTGGTGCGACCAGTCCATTTCGCGGGTCCCAACCTCCCAGCTCCAGTGACCCATACGGCCCAGCTTTTGGGCCTCGTACAATTGGGCTTCACGCGCACAGAGCTGCATTTCCTGGCGGCGGATATCCGACACATCACGACCAACAATGTAAATATAGTCATTTGCAGATTTCAAAACCCATTCGATCCATTTGATCTGGCCATCCTTGCACAGGGAGCGGCTTTCAAAATCAACACGCAATTCGTTTTCCAACGGCGCATTCACGACGGTTTCCAGCTTTTCCTGTGCACGTAGCCTGTCTTCGGGATGTATCAAATCCAAAAACGGAAATTTGCGCAGATCCTGATCGGCATATCCCAAAACGCGGTTAAATGCATAATTAACCCGCACAAACGAACCTTCGCGACGGTAGACACCAAAGAGTTCATTGGAAACATTGATAAAATGGCGAAGCTCGCTTTCATCAATTTTAATATTGTCAATTTTAGGGGCTTTAAGCTTGTCATATCCGGGAACATGGCCACGGGATTTGACACGGTCAAAATACAATTCCGCTTTTTCAAAATATTCGTCACTAACGAATGCAGACGTATCCTGATCAAACCAGATAACATAGAATTTTCGGTCACCATAGGCAATGGCATCCAGGCGCAGGCCAAGGATTTGCGGATCGCGGTTTAAACGGTCAACAGCTGCCTGATAAAATCCGGGGCGCAAGCCCTCAAGGCTAAGCGGTGCACCATCCTCGTCCTGAACACTCATAATCGCGCTCAAGGACTGGCCCTTTAGTTCTTTTTGAGAGCTGCCACAAAGCCACGATAAAGCAGGACTGACGAACACAATTGTTCCCTGCGCGTCAGCGACGCAGCGCAAAGTCTTGTGATCTTCATCAATATTTTGTATCAGTCGCGACTGGACCATGTGGATAAAAACTCCCCAGTTTTCATACAAAGCTTAGCATAAGCCTCTATACATATTCAAATAATTTGATGAGAAGATTTTTCAAAAAGATTTATATCTTGACTCTGGCCCCATAAAACCTTAATAATATGTAAACTATTTATCGATACAGGGATTCTAAATATGCCACTTCCGATTATTAAAGCCGCAACGATTGCCTGGCGCGCCAAAACACTTTTGGAAAAACATGGCGGTAAAATTGCCCACCTGAATAAGGCACCTGTGACTGCCAAAGCCTTGGGCGAGAGCCTTAAAGAGCTGCGTGAGCAATGGGAAGACAAAAGCTCTCAACCTCTCATTACAATGTACAACAGCATTGAAGTTCTGGTTGAAATCAAATTCTTCATGGCACGCACAAACAAGAATTTAGAGCTGGACACGTCCGGCATGACTACATTTCAAAACCTGCAAGCCATCGTTGAGGCTATGGAAGACAAAGGCCGCAATGATGCTGTACGCGATATTCGCGACACACTGGACTGGAGCCGTGCGTTTTTCGCCCGTGAAGATGTGCAAAACATTCTGGATAAAACCTCACTGGATACGAGCCTGCCGAAAAACCTAATGGATGTTCCACGATTTGGTAAAAACCTTTTGTTGGAAATTACGGGTGAGGCAAAACGCATTTATGACCTCGTCAATGCCGCGAAAAAACCGGACCCCAAGGGCCCGTCTAAACCAAACGACCCAAATCCGGGGAAATAAACATGTCAGCTGTCGTTCACAATGCCAAGCGCGCCGTTGGGCGCTATTCAAACAGTGGCAAGGGTTGGTTGTTATCAGCCGTTGCTTTGGTTTCTGCTGGGGTCTTTGGCCCGAACGACCTGATTTATGATGTCCAACCCGAAGTGCCCGAAGAAATCAGCGCACAGGCGATGCAGTCTTTGGACAAGCAAATTGAACGCATGGGTGATTTGCGCCAGGATTTTAATCAGGCCAGTAATGTTTACTATTCAAATTTGTATGGACAGGACAAAACGCTCGCCAATGATGCACGTGCAGATATGATCAGCCTGCAAAAAACGATAAAGCAACAATCCTACGGCATTTTAGTCAATACGTATTTGAACCCGGCATTGAACAATTCGGATTACAAAAAAATTCATATTAAAATGGATGACTTGGATTTACCGACATCAATCCCGTTGAAAAACGGCAAAGATTATGACGTTGTGGCGTTGGATTCTGAACACTACAAAACCTGTCAGGTTCAGGTCCACCATGATTTCAATGCCACATCCAGCAACCAGCCGCTAAATCAGGTTATGGATGTCCATAAATGTATGAAGCAAGAAGACTTAGATGAAGCCGAGGCGCGTTTCGGCGCAGCTGCCGGTTTCCTCATTCCGGGCATGTTGTTCATGTGGCTTTTGCAACATACGACTTATAACGCAGGCTGGTCCAGTTACAGCCGCCGTGAAAAACCGAACAAGCCCAAACATTAG
>CAXGXG010000029.1:0-10640 GCA_964013525.1 uncultured Alphaproteobacteria bacterium
CGGCGCATTTCAACAAATTCTTCAATTTCAGGGTGGTGAACTGGTAAATAGCAAGCCGCAGAGCCACGACGCAAAGACCCTTGCGAAATGGCCAGCGTCAGGGAGTCCATCACACGGATAAACGGGATAATGCCGGATGTTTTACCATTACCGCGGACAGTTTCACCGATGGAACGCAGATTACCCCAATAGGAGCCGATGCCACCACCGCGTGATGCGAGCCAAACATTTTCCGTCCACAGGTCGACAATGCCGTTTAGGCTGTCGTCACATTCGTTCAAAAAGCAGGAGATCGGCAAACCGCGGTCTGTACCACCGTTTGACAATACAGGTGTAGAGGGCATGAACCATAATTTGGACATGTAATCATACAGACGCTGCGCGTGCGCATCGTCATCACCGTAATAAGATGAAACACGTGCGAACAGATCCTGAAAATCTTCGCCCGGCATCAGGTAACGGTCCGTCAACGTCGCCTTTCCGAAATCGGTCAGATTATCATCGCGCTTGGTATCGATTTTGAGTTTTTGGCCTTGTGCAAACTGAACGACATCGAACATATTTTGACTATCCCCTTTATACATATTGTTTAACTTCGCTTCTTTGATGATGCCCTGCGAATAGCAGGATTTTAATTCTTGGGAAACTGTGCTTAACCACAGCATCTTGTGAACTTATAGTGCTAAGGATACTATATCTTGTGTGTTTGTCCAGTGAAGCGAACCAAATAAATTTTAAAAAATGGTTAAAAAAACGCTTGACCTTGGCGGCACGTCCTATGAGTTCTGGAATCGCTTTTTTCAAATTTTTTTTCACATCTGCCCTATTCATCTGGTGATCATCAGGCGCAAAGATTCCGTCGGGGAAATGCTCTTCCCTTTCTGTTAAAAACACCTAATCTTGTATGTGATCCTTTTACCTGTGATAGTATACCACAGGACGAACCGATTCTGATAAGCAAAAAAGAACAAACTATGAACATTATTGATTCCCTTTCTGAACAGGGCAGCATGGACAAGAACAACGAAGACATCTGGGGCCATAGCGAATTTGCCGCCTGGATTTTTGATGGTGCGACAGGATTATCACCGGATGCCCTGGTGGCAAAAGGCGAAAAGACGGATCCCCGCTGGCTGGTTGAAGCCGCTGACGAAAGCCTGAAACGCCATGCTGACAAAATCGAAGACATGCATCGTTTGTACGCAACTGTGGTTCATGACTGCGTCACGGCCTTTCACAAGGAACAAACCCGCGCCCCGCAGGCTAGCTATGAATTGCCGATGGCGGCTTGTATCGTCATTCGAAAATTTAGCGGACGCGTTATCTGTGGCGCCCTGTCCGATTGTACGATGCTGATTGAAACCATCCATGGCTTGCAACGCATGGATCCATGCCCCAAACATGCGGTTGTCGATGATACGACCCGCGCCAAAATGACAGAGGCGATTGAATCCGGCCTTTCCCCATTGGAGGCACGCGATCATTTGATTCCACATCTGCGCAACAACCGGAAAATGGCCAACCAGCCCAACGGCTATGATGTTTTTGCTCCCGACCCGGCCGTGGCTGACCGCGCACGGGTTGAAACATTTCATCCGGCACCCGAAGGGCATGCGCTGTTAATGACAGATGGTTTTTACGCCCTTGTCGACAGTTACAACGCTTATGACGATGCAAGCCTGATGGAGGCCGCCAAATCCAAAGGACTTGAAGCTTTATATAAAGAGCTTCGGGATATAGAAAACGCGGACAGTGCCATCCGCACCTATCCGCGCTTTAAACAATCTGATGATGCCACCGCGTTTTTGGTTGCGGTCTGACCCCTATCGTTTGGCTGGCGCCAAAGCCGGCGTGTAGGCCTGTTCGGAATATTGTTTCCAATGACGGTGAATATCCTTGGCTGAATCGCTTTCCGGCATATCCAGCGCCTCAGCAATCTCATTCAATCGGCTTTCCATATGGGCTGCCTGATTTAAATACTCATTAATATCGGCAATCAGTTCGTTGCGATCCATACTGTAGGTTGCCTTCTTCACAGGCGCATTCTGGGTTGCGTCCAATTGCGGTCTATCTTGAATACCTTGAATACAATCTGATATTTCTTTGGCCACAACACTGTTTGGAAAGGCAATCGCCATTTCAAGAGCATTGGCACGCTCAATCGTCCGTGCAAGGCTGCGGCGGCTGTCTTCAAGGGTTGAAATCAGCTCCTCCATCGAAATGTCCTGCAAACTGTTCTGTTTTACCAATGTCCCTGTTGTCGAAATATTGATGGATGCAGATCGCAGCGGATGAACCATTTTATCCTCCAACACGCGCAGGTTCATCGGAATCTGCATTGTGCGCCTTGATGCATCCAAGAATGTTTTCGTTAAATCGGGAAAGGACACCCCCTTAACAGCAGACATTGACGGCACACCGCGTGTGATAGGATATTTGAGGCGTGGGTTATAATTGGACATTGCGTTTCCCTAAATTGAATGTTTTTGATTCTGCGTCCTAATATACCCACATCGTGTTGTTATGTCAATTGAGATTGAAGTCTTTCGCGTTTTGTTCATTAGACTTTTACGATTCCCGCTATACAATAGGGCCAACGTTTTAAGGAGATTCCATGACCGACCCAAAATTCAAACGGATGCGCCAGACCAAAATTGTGGCGACACTGGGCCCCGCCTCCAGCAGCTATGAAATGATCAAAAAGCTGTTTGAAGAAGGCGCGGATGTTTTCCGCATGAATTTCAGCCACGGCACGCCCGAGGATCATGAAGCTCGGCTTAAGATTATTCGCAAGATCGAAGAAGAGACCGGCCGCCCGATTGGCGTATTCGCCGACCTGCAAGGCCCGAAAATCCGTATTGGCCGATTTGAAAATGAAAAGATCGCCCTTGAAGATGGCAAGCCTTTTACATTGGACCAACAGGACATCCCCGGCGATGACACGCGTGTTCAATTGCCCCACCCTGAGGTTTTTGATGCCGTATCCGCAGGCGACATGCTGTTGTTGGATGATGGCAAGGTCCACCTGAAAATCACAAATGTGACAGCCGATAAAATTGAAACGGTTGTGGCCGCTGGTAAGAAACTCTCAGACTGCAAGGGCGTAAACTTGCCCGATACGATGTTGCGATCATCCCCGTTGACGGAAAAGGATCGCGCAGATCTGGAAAGCGCAATCAAAATGGGCATTGACTGGGTTGCCCTCTCCTTCGTGCAAAAGCCCGAAGATATTGCCGAGGCCCGCAAACTGATTAATGGCCGTGCCAAATTGATCAGCAAAATTGAAAAGCCCTCCGCTGTCCGATACTTGCGTGAAATCATTGACCTGTCCGATGCCGTTATGTTGGCGCGTGGCGATTTGGGCGTGGAAATTCCGGCACAAAAGGTCCCTGCCATTCAAAAACATGCGGTCCGTCTGGCGCGCGATTCCGGGCGGCCGATTATCATCGCAACCCAAATGCTGGAGTCGATGATTTCATCCCCGACCCCGACACGGGCCGAGGCATCAGATGTTGCCACCGCCATCTATGATGGCACCGATGCCGTCATGTTATCCGCTGAAACGGCGGCCGGTGATTATCCGGTCGATGCGGTTGCCATGATGCGCAAGATCGCATTGGACGTCGAAGCCGACACCCTTTACCGCAAAATTATGGATGCCGAACATCCCGATCCGGACCACAATGCGGCTGATGCGATTACGTCTGCTGCCCACCGTGTGGCCGAAACCATCCGTGCCGCGGCGATTGTCAATTATACTTCATCAGGATCAACCACTTTGCGCACCGCCCGCGAACGCCCAGCTGTGCCGATCCTGTGTTTGACCGCCCACCTGTCTGTTGCGCGACGCATGGCCATGTCCTACGGCGTTCATGCCGTCCATACCCGCGATATTTCCGATTTTGACGAAATGGTGGAAAAGGCGGCCCGTATTGCCCTGGATGAAACCATTGCCGACAAAAACCAGCGTATTGTGATTACGGCTGGCGTGCCGTTTGGAACCAAGGGGTCTACAAACGTGCTCCGCATTGCCTGGACCTAAACACTTTAAAAAAACATTATCAGGCTTGTCGTTTTTCATAAACCATTGACGTTGAATGGCACTTTTGCTAGTTTTATAAACATATCAACATTTTATAAAACAAACGAAAGCACATTATTCATGGTCAATATGCGTCCAAAACTTCCCGTTCACACACCGCTCGCACAGACGGATGCGCTGCGCAAACGTATGGAGAATATCCGCAAACGCATCAGCGCAACGCCGCGCGGCCAGCAAATGCTGGATTGGGCAGACGGCCATAAAATCACGATGATGTTTTCCGAATCCTTTTCAGGCTTTGCCGAATACAGCAATCAAGATGCACCGGACAAAGATGGAAATATTCCTGAACCGCAACCGCGCAGCGAGATTTCCGGCGGCCTGTTGGAATTGAACGCCGATATTCATGATGATCAATTGATCATCGGTATCTTTGATCAATTGCGCCACGCCTGGCATGAAAAGGTTGCCCGTTCTGCGGCGCCCAACCCGTCCGTGCCCAGCCGTATTTTGACATCCCGTTTTGAACAGGCCGATGCCACCAGTTTTGTGGCCTGCATGGCGATGGAAATGATTATTACCGCCCGCGATCCCGGCCCGCTGAATGCCTTTATGCAGATTGAGGATTTTACACCGTTTTTCGAAAGTATGGATTGCACCACACGTATTTACGGTTTTCATTTTGAGGCGATGCGCCGCCAGCTGTTTGAGGAGATGGCCACAACCCGCAATGCTGTCAATCTGGCCGCCCAAGAAATCTGGCAGACACGCCAGATCCTTGATTACCTCAAAGACGGGCTGAAGGGCAGTATTGAGGATTCTGTTAAGCTGACCACTCAATGGAACAATGCCAAAACATCAGGTACGGCACCCACTCTGGATTTATCTGCCCCTGTTCATCGTACGATTGGTTTTCAGGATTACCTTTATTACGGGAACACCGGTTTTGCACAAGACGGCCCAAATTACCTGACGGATATTGGCGGCGTTATCGATTTTGACGCCGTGACCTGGATTGCCCCTGCGGCGATCAAGTTGATGCAAGAATTTGAAGCCGAAAACAAGGCGTTTCAGAACCGTGACCTTTCACGGCAGCCCAATAAAAAAGGCGCCCCTGCATTCAAGCAAAAGGCGCCTACCCCGAAACCATAATTCTGTTCTAAATTCTTGTATATTCTGTCTGGTTACGCAGATTTATGCAGCCACCAGCTTTGCTGATTGATTGAATAAATCGGTTTGTAGCGTGTCACTGTAGACAGGTCGCGTACCGTGCGGCTTTGGTTATCCAAAACATACGCTTTACGGTTTTGATCATAAACAATCAGGATTGCGTGGTGGATCCCCAGTTGTTTGTCCAAAACAATCGCAACCCGCATTTGATCGGCCGGCACTCCCAACGCACGCAAGGATGCGTATTTGGCGATCGCATAATCTTCACAATCGCCGCCGCGCTGAAGGAATTCAACCGGTGTTGCCCAATAATCTGTTTTGCCGTAATTGCGTGTATCTTCAACATAGGGTCGTGCATTCAACAGTGTGTTCACAGCCACGACCTTGTCTTTCAAAGACATACTTTTATATTTCGAAAGCTTGGAGCGCAGCATCATCAATTGTTGATTGCCCTGAGGGTTTTGCAGGTCACGTTGGAAACGCGCCAGAACACCCGTCCAGTTTTTAAATCCTGAAATGTCGTTTGAACGCACTTCTTTGGCCCCGAACATTGCCGGAAAACTAATGTTATCTAATTTATAATTTGTTGTCGTTGTTGTGGAATAAGAGGCTGATGCCGAATCATAAGTTTGTGCAGATGCGGTCCGTGGTGCAAAACTACCTGCACTGATCATCAGCGTCAGACCCGCGGCTGCGGTTTTAATTGTCCATTGTTCTGCCAGTTTGCGGTAAAGCGTTACCGGTGAAATCACACCGGTTTCAATCAAAACCTGACCCAGTTTCTTTTGGGTGCCTTTTTGTGTTTTCAAGGCAAAGGACAGCTGATCCTGGCTGATCAGGCCACTATCGACAAGCAAATCACCCAAACGCGTAGACGCCAGTCGATTTGCCATGGCGTTAAAAAATCCACGTTTTGTGGCTTTCTTAACGCCTTTTCCCCCGTGGCAAACCGCATCCTGTGAAGGTTGCTTATCAAGGCTATCAGCTCGTTTTGTCATTTCCGCCCCCAGAAATCTCTAAAAATTTAATTCCTTTATAGGATATGACAAAAACCTTAAAAAATTATGAAATCCCCCGTCTTACCTTGCGCATTTAACATATAAGTGTTAGTTTTATAGTCAGGAAATTCATGATGCCCAGTTTGAAAAAAGCAAATCGTAAACAACGCCGCGCACAGCGGACCCGCCAGACAGGTCGTTTGGCCCGTCCTCCTGCGCGCAAGGGCCGGATGGATCCGGACAGCGACTACGTTAAACTTCAGACATTGATATGTACCGGCAAACTGGATGAGGCCGCCGAACTCTATGAAAAAGGCGTTGCCCTGTCCCACCCGAAAGACATTATCGATTTGGCACGCAAGCCAATGGATGACAAGGAAAAATCAAAATATCTGGCCTTTTTGTTCCATATCAAACCTGAACTTGCCACATCTGAAAATCTGAACCTGATTGCCGCTAAATTGTTCGGCGAGACAAACACAAGCTGCAAGGCTGACAGCGTACGTGTTTTACAATCCTATGGTTTTGATATCAACACAGCTTGCGTTCCGGTCCAGATTGACGGGCCTACGAAAGATGCCACGCTAATGACACCACTCAGCGCGGTTTGCAATCGCCCGTTTGGGAACAATGCACTGACCAGCCTGATTGAATTGGGCGCAGATGTTCAGGCCGATGCCCAATTGGGTCTGACAGGTGCCTTGGTGCGATGCCAATGGGCCAAGGTTCATATTTTGGTGAAAAACGGTGCGGATTGTAATTTTGATCATGGTGAATTTTATGCCCGTACGCTCAAATCCTTTTTGAACGAGCAATTTAAAATCGGCAAGATCAACCCGCAATCCTTTCAATCTCTTTTCAACAGTCTGGCTGAAAACGGCGCGGACATGAAAGCATGCGCTATTCCAACCTTGCGAATGCTCAATACATTTGATGCTAAAGATGTCGGTGATTTGTTGCCGTTTTATACCAAAAAAGTCGACAGTTTGAAATTGCCGGAGCGTGATATTCCCGAAAACGTTCACCTTCAGGACGGCATGGCACGCGATGATAAGAACATTTCAGCAATAGATAACTGGTCCATTCGTGGCAAATTGCGCGAGGTTTTCAATGCCAACCGCTGGACCGGTCGCGAAAACGAAGCGGAAAAGTTGATGGAGCAGGTCTTTCCACACATGCAGCGTCCAGACCTGGTCAAGGCGATTCATTTAAAACGTCAGGCCCGCCGTCAGGACAAGCTGTCATTAAAACCGCGAAAAAAATAAAGCAGCATTTTTGATGCATATTGGTTTAGGCGGACGCTTTACGCCCTAAACGGTTTCTTTTTCGGCTTTCTTTTTCGGCTGTTTGGATTTCAGGTATTTAAAGGCAGGCTTGTCATCCTTAATCACAACCTCAACCGCACCACCGTCTTTTAATTTGCCGAATAACAGTTCTTCGGCCAGTGGCTTTTTCAAATCCTCCTGAATGACACGCGCCAACGGGCGCGCACCCATTGCCGGATCATACCCTTTGGCGCCAATCCATTTGCGCGCTTCGGGCGACAGGGTGATGGTGACACCACGGTCTTCTAACTGTGCCTCCAGTTGCATGACAAATTTATCGACAACTTTACCGATCGTATCTTCTTTCAGATTTTTAAACGGAACAATCGCGTCCAGACGGTTTCTGAATTCAGGTGTGAACAGGCGTTTGATCGCCTCGGTATCCTCATCCGTTCTGACCTGCGCCTCAAAACCGACTGGCGGTTTGGCCATTTCGGCCGCGCCCGCGTTCGTTGTCATGATCAAAATCACGTTTCTAAAATCAATGGTCTTGCCGTTATTATCGGTCAATTTACCGTGATCCATAACCTGAAGCAGGATGTTGAAGATATCCGGATGTGCCTTTTCAATTTCATCCAGCAAAACAATACAGTGCGGGTTCTGATCTACGGCATCGGTCATTAATCCGCCCTGCTCATATCCGACATAGCCCGGCGGTGCGCCGATCAGGCGCGACACGGCATGCCGCTCCATATATTCAGACATATCAAAACGTTTTAACTCGACCCCCAGGGTGCGGGACAATTGACGCGCCACTTCGGTCTTACCAACACCTGTTGGCCCGCTAAACAAATAGCAGCCAATCGGCTTGTCCAGATCCCGCAATCCCGCGCGGGAAAGCTTAATGGCCGATGACAATTCCTGAATCGCCTGATCCTGTCCAAAAACCATGGTTTTCAAATCACGTTCCAGCGTTTTCAACGCCGCCGCATCATCCTGACTAATGGTTTTCGGCGGGATGCGTGCCATTTTGGAAATCACATTTTCAATGTCAGGCAGATCAATCGTGGTCTTGCGCTTATCTTCTTTTAACAGTTTTTGTGCAGCGCCTGCCTCATCAATTACGTCAATAGCCTTGTCAGGCAGCTTGCGATCGCCGATATAGCGGGATGACAATTCAACCGCACCCCGCAGGGCATCGTAAGTGTATTCTACATTGTGATGTTTTTCGTAATAGGTTTTCAGGCCCTGCAAAATTTTGACCGCATCTTCCAATGACGGCTCGCCGACATCAATTTTCTGGAAACGACGCACCAACGCCCGATCCTTTTCAAAATGATTGCGGTATTCTTTATACGTGGTCGAACCTACGCAGCGCAGCTCACCCTTGGCCAATGCCGGCTTTAAAAGGTTGGACGCATCCATGGATCCGCCGGATGTGGCACCTGCACCAATGACAGTATGAATTTCATCAATGAATAAAACGCTGTCCTCAATTTGCTCAAGCTCTTTTAAAACGGCTTTTAAACGCTCTTCAAAATCCCCGCGATAACGTGTTCCTGCCAACAGCGCACCCAGGTCCAGCGCAAAAATGGTCGTGTCACGCAAAACATCCGGCACATCATCCTCTACAATGCGGCGCGCCAATCCTTCGGCAATGGCGGTTTTACCCACACCCGGGTCACCGACCAACAACGGGTTATTTTTAGAACGGCGGCACAAAACCTGAATGGTGCGCTCGACCTCTTCCTCGCGCCCGATCAATGGATCAATCCGCCCTTTTTTGGCGCGAACATTCAAATTTACGCAATAGGCATTGATGGCATCCTTGCCCTGACGAACGACCTCTTCCCCGCCCAATTCATCAGCGCCCATCGGGCCTGTCGGACCATTGGAAACACCGGGAACTTTTGAAATACCGTGGGAGATGAAATTAACCGCGTCAAATCGCGTCATGTCCTGTTCGGCCAGATAATAAACCGCATGGCTTTCCCGTTCAGAAAACAGGGCCACCAAAACATTGGCGCCAGTCACTTCTTCACGCCCGGATGATTGAACATGAATGGCGGCGCGCTGTAAAACACGTTGGAAGCTTGAGGTCGGCTTGGCCTCCTCAAACTCATTATGGACCAGGTTCGTCAGTTCCTCGTCAATATAATTCAGCAGGTCTTCGCGCAGGGCTTCAAGGTCAACGCCGCATGCGGACAAAACGTCTTTGGCATCCGGATCCTCGGTCAGTGCGATCAGAAGATGTTCAAGGGTTGCAAATTCGTGCTGGCGCTCGTTCGCGAGTGCGAGCGCGTAATGGAGAGTTTTTTCGAGTGTTCGTGACAGCATAATGCCCCCTGAGTCGTGTTCACGTCAGACATCAGGAATGTGGGACAAATGCTATTCTTTTTCAAGAGTGCATTGAAGCGGGTGTTCGTTCTGCCGCGCACAATCCAGAACCTGAGAGACCTTGGTTTCTGCAACTTCGTACGTATAGACGCCGCAAAGCCCCACGCCTTTACGATGAACGTTCATCATGATTTCGGCAGCCTCTTCTTTATTCTTACCGAAAAACCTTTCTAAGATATGAACGACAAAGTCCATGGGGGTAAAATCATCATTCACCAGAAACACTTTATACATTGATGGTTTTTTCGGCTTGGCCTTGGTCCGCGTCAGGACGCCAACACCGGGTGCGCCGCGTTCTTCACGCTCTTCATCAGACATCAAAATTGTATATGTGGATTGGTCGGTCATCATACCCTCACTACAGTCAATATAGCATCTGCGGGAAAGAAGTCCAGCAGGCTTGATTTTGGATTTATGAAAACCTATCGTTTCCACCCCGTTTTGTCAAGGGTCGAGTGCAGCTTCATCCAAGACAGGTACCAAAATTGACTTTTTCAATCAGAGGCCAATATCAATTATGTGAAAATGTATATGTGCGTCTGCCGGGGCACCGTCCGCTTACTCAAGAAATATGGCACTCTTTGCGATTTGAAACGTATTTTAATAAAGGTTTCTGGATTGTCGGTAAATCTTGGGATATAATATTGAAGGGGCGCCTGATCTGGCACAGCGCGTGCATCATATAAGATCAAAAAAAGGTATTGAGCAGAATGGGTAGAATTTACAATTGTATTTTAGGTTTCATGTTGATCGCCGCTATGATCATGG
>CAXGXG010000030.1:0-10612 GCA_964013525.1 uncultured Alphaproteobacteria bacterium
CAACCGGCGGTGCAATCGACATATCATTGTCGTTTAAAATCACAATCATATTGCTTTTGAGACTGCCGGCGTTATTCATCGCCTCATACGCCATACCGGCGGTCATAGCGCCATCACCGATGACGGCAACGACATTCTTGACATCACCTTTCAGTGCCGCGGCCTTGGCCATACCCAACCCTGCCGAGATTGAGGTGGAAGAATGCGCAGCCCCGAACGGGTCATATTCGCTTTCGCTACGTTTGGTAAAGCCGGACAGCCCACCCCCCTGACGCAGGGTGTGCAAGCGGTCCTTGCGGCCTGTCAGGATTTTATGTGGGTAACATTGGTGGGATACGTCCCAGATCAAACGATCACGCGGGGTATCAAAAACATGATGCAGGGCAACGGTCAGCTCAACAACGCCCAATCCGGCACCCAGATGCCCGCCCGTTTTTGAAACGGCCTCAACCATAAAATTGCGGACATCGCCGGCAAGGTCCGTCAAGGCCGGAATGTCCAGCCCTTTCAGATCTGCAGGCATATTGATCCGGTCAAGGTGTGGGGTTTCAAGTTTAGAATCCGTCATATCAGGGTCTCTTTCTAAAGGCGGCAACGCCGACACTTTTTGCATCTTTATAGATGTCTGGTTTTTGTATCCGCAGGCGACACGCGTCCACGCGGGGGTCTTCAAATATAAACTGAAACAGGTCTTCGGCCAGTGTCTCAACCAGGTCCGTGTGCGCGCGGTTTGCCCAGTTTTCGATGTAATCATGGACACGGCTGTAATCCAGACAGGTTTCAATGGCACCGTCATCAAATCGGCCCTGCAATTGATACATCTGGACAGAAACGCGCACGGTTTGTTTGTTTTCGGGACCCTTTTCACCGTCTGTGATGCCGATAGACATAATCACATCCTGTGTATCAATAAAAGTTTCCAGATAGGGGGTGTCCGCCTGAATCATATTCATCCTGTATTCTTTAAATGGGGTACGACAGGCCGTTTACTGTCGGCGTGCCAATACGTAATCTGCCACGTCACACAACATATTATTGCGGCCGTTGTCAAAACAGCGCAAGTGGCGTTTCGCCTGCGCGCTTAACATTTCGGCGCGGCTGCGGGCGGCATCGACACCCAGTTCGGTCACAAATGTGGCTTTGCCTGCATCTGCATCCTGTCCTGTGTCCTTGCCCATTTCAGTGGCATCGCCCTCAACATCCAACAGATCGTCTGTCACTTGGAACGCCAATCCCAGATCCTGCGCATAATTGCGAAGCGCCTGACGGTGTGCGGGGTTGGCTTTACCCAAAATGGCGCCGGCCTCGCAACAAAACGAAATCAGCTTTCCTGTTTTCAGGCGCTGCAGGCGACTGATGGTGCCGATATCAAAATTCTCGCCCTCGGCAATTAAATCCAGCATTTGTCCGCCGACCATACCATGTGGTCCGGCCGCACTGGACAGCAATTGCACCAATTCAATACGAACACGTGGATCTGCGTGGGTTTCTTCGTCTGCCAAAACCTCAAACGCCTGTGTCAGCAATGCATCACCGGCCAAAATGGCTGTTGCATCATCAAACGCCTTGTGAAGTGATGGCTTCCCGCGTCTGCGGTCCGCATCATCCATCGCCGGCAAATCATCGTGAATCAGGGAATAGCTGTGCACCATTTCAATGGCCGCACCCACGCGGCGGGCACGGTATTCATCCACGCCGAACAGTTTGGCCCCTTGCAGAACCAGAAACGGGCGAAGGCGTTTACCACCATTCAGAACACCATAACGCATGGCCTCAAACAACGGGGCCTCGGCCAAATCGCTTTCGGGCAGCAGATTTTTCAGGGTTTTATTGATCTTCTCGCGACACGCGTCCATTTCCTCTTGAAGTTCGGGGGTGGCAATCCTTGGCGAAGGCATAAAGAAAATCCTTTTAATATGAAATCATTGGCACTGTTATACCCCATATTGGGGGAAAAAGCCAACCTGCTTTTGTCCTTTGGCAGGTGGCAGAGATTTACGGATCAAGCGGCTCAGCTTTAACTTGGCCATCCTGTCCGATTGTAATTTTTTCAATACGGTTTTCGGCGTTTTTCAGCTTGGCCTCGCAATGTTGTCGAAGGGCAACGCCGCGCTCATAAATTTTAATGGAATCTTCCAATCCGCCTTGGCCGGATTCCAAACGGCCGACAATCTGTTCCAGCTCGCCCAGTGCGGTTTCAAAGCTCATCTCTTCAATTTTCGGTTTTTGTTCCGCTGTCATTTTCTACTCCTCCGGAAATCCGTATACAACTTGGTAGGTGCTTGCATTTTCCCCGGCAGCCAAGGGGATGCGCTGTGTCAGTTCTTCAAGAACCTGACCACGGCCTGCCGCATCCAACGATACATCAGCCGTCAGGGTTTGTTTTGCCAAAAGGTTGCCGTTCCCATCCAAAACACCCGCAAAATATGGCACGGACACCCCGCGCGCCTCAGCGAGTTGGTTACCCGTGCGGCTGACCAATATCGTCATTTGACTGGTCACACGTACGGCATCATCCAGACGCGTACAGCCGCCGGTCAGGCCGGCCATGGCCGTTTCATAGGACACATCGTTCAATGTAAATCCGCTGCGGTCCGCACCGCTAAGAAACCCTGCCTTGGGGCAGGATTGGGTGTTGGCAGCCTTGCCCATGATCGCATTGGCTGAGGCGCAAGACCCCAGAAACAGGACGATCGGCAAGAGTATCAGGTTGGCTTTTTTCATTTTAAACATCGCACTTTTTATCTGGATCGAGTATAGTCGCCTTATGACTGTAAATAAAGAGCTAAAGATCCTTTTGGCCAACCCCCGCGGGTTTTGTGCCGGTGTGGACCGGGCGATTGAAATTGTCCGTGCCGCCCTTGATAAATATGGCGCCCCCGTTTATGTCCGCCACGAAATTGTTCACAACCGCCATGTGCTTGACAATCTACGTGGTCGCGGGGCGGTATTCGTAAAAACGCTGGATGAGGTTCCCGATGACGTGCCTGTCATCTTCTCCGCACACGGCGTTCCAAAGTCAGTCCCGAACAAGGCCGCTGCCCGCGATATGCTGTTTATTGATGCGACCTGCCCACTGGTCAGCAAGGTTCACCGCGAATCCGAGCGCCATTTCAAAGACGGATGCCATGTGATTTTGATCGGCCACGACGGACATCCTGAGGTGATCGGCACCATGGGACAGATCCCAAGCGAGGCGATGACCCTGATTGAAACTGTTGAAGATGTTGAGGAGTTATCTTTTCCTAAGGATATGCCGCTCGCCTATGTGACGCAGACCACACTATCGGTTGATGATACGGCCGAAGTGATTGCCGCCTTGCAGAAAAAGTTTCCGCAGGTTCAGGCCCCGCGCAAAGAAGACATTTGTTACGCCACCACCAACCGTCAGTCGGCAGTAAAAGAAATGGCTGCCCGTTGCCAGCTGATGCTGGTGGTTGGGGCGTCCAATTCGTCAAATTCCAACCGTCTGGTCGAAGCCGCGCGCCGCTATGGTGCGGATGACGCCTGTCTGGTCCCTGATCAGTCGCAAGTGCCGTGGGGTGATGTTGACCGGATTGAAACACTGGGGATTACCGCCGGTGCGTCGGCCCCTGAATATCTGGTTCAGGACATTATTGCAGCCGCACGCGCACGTTATGATTCTGTATCCATCGAGGACATCACCACCGCCCGCGAAGACATTACGTTCAAATTGCCCCGCATCCTGAGCGCATAGTTCAGACCATAGCAGAGCAAAAAGATTGATTGTCATAATTTGTTTTGCTAGACTGTCATTCATACAGAAATTTGTCGTCCTTAAACCTGACTTAAAAGGGGCCCTACCTATGATCAACCGTTTTCAAAATTTTGCAGAATACAAAGCCTGCGCCCCGGATCTGTTTGAATCTGCCTATGCGCGAAACGATGTTCAGGCAATGCAGAATCTGATCCGTGATGCCAAGCCCTTTTGTAACCAAGCTTCACTGACCGAACTTCTACCAAAGGGCCGTTTTGATACCGTCCTTGCCGAAACATGCACACATACGGATATTGATATGTTCTTTACCTTGATCGGCCATGACACCAAAAAAGTTGATTTTCAGGATCTGGAATATTTTGCCAATGTGATCACCGGTATCCTGCGCGATAAAAATACCCGCAGCTGGTGTGCCGTACACGCATTGCGAATTGTCAGCCGCGAATTACTTGACCGTGAAATCGGCGGCAAATCAGATATCAATTACGCCTTTCAGGCGATTGCCCAAAAGCGTGGCCGCCCCAGCCCATGGGACGCGGCAGAAAATCTGGACAAATACCTCGACTGGATCCAGCGCAAGAACGCCCATATGAAAAAGATCGGCGACAAGCGCATGATGAAAAAACCATCTGACCGCCGGGTTGTTCCCCTCAGCTGATCTGTTAAAAGGATTAAGCTTGGCACCGGGGCGTATCTGTCCTATTTTGGTCATGCTATGGCCGTCTTTACACCCGTCACATTTGAACAGGCGCGCGATTATTTCGCCCTATACGATTTGCCCGATCAGGATCTGGCAGATCTGACCCCGATTGCCGAGGGCACAGACAATTCCAACTTCCTTTTGACGGGGACCGACCACAAATATGTTCTGACCCTGTTTGAATCCCGTGTGAACCCTGAAGATTTGCCTGGTATCTTTCAATTCATCGCAGAATTGGAACAGGCCGGCATTCCCGTCGCCCATCCCTATCATCAAAAAGATGGACACCAAATCGGCGAATTGAACGGCCGTCCGGCGGTTCTATTTTCCTTTCTGCATGGTGAAATGCACACACCCCCTGCCGCAACCCATGCCGGACAGGCCGGGGAACTGCTGGCCCAAATGCACAATGCAGCTGAGGGTATGGATATTGTATTGCCCAAAAATCCGCTTTCCCTTGCCACATGGAAGGATATGGCCAAGGCTCACCGTCAAACGATTGCTGAATTTGATCAGTGGGAAAATGTACAGGCGGCCCTCTCTGTCTTATCTGAACACTGGCCGACCCTTCAAAACCTGCCGATGGGAAATGTTCATGCGGATGTGTTTCCCGACAATGTCTTTTTTAACGATGGTCAGATTGCGGGTGTGATCGATTTTTATTTCTCCTGCATGGATTCCTTTGCCTACGATATGATGCTGACCCTGAATGCATGGTGCTTTGATACGGCAGGCACAGTGGGGCCGGATTATATCAACAGGTTCCTTAAAGGTTATATAAAACAGCGGCTTTTGACGGAGGACGAGGTTGAAAATCTATCCCTCTTGGGGCAGGCCGCCGCGCTCAGGATTGCATTAACGCGTTTTCGTGATTGGCATAAATCTGCAGGCGATGACGGCCATTTCACTCCGCGCGATCCTGTGGCTTACATGAAAATCATCGCCTATCACCAAATACACGATATCAAGGACACGATATGACCAAAACCGTTGAAATTTTTACCGATGGGGCCTGTTCAGGCAATCCCGGCCCTGGCGGCTGGGGAACTATTCTGCGTTTTAATGGTGTGGAAAAAGAGCTGTCCGGCGGTATGGATGACACAACAAACAACCGTATGGAAATTATGGCCGTATTAGAAGGCCTGCGTGCCCTGACCCGCCCCTGTCAGGTGACCGTTTACACCGACAGCAAATACGTCATGGATTCCGCCACCAAATGGCTTGAGGGCTGGGTGCGCAAGGGTTGGAAAACCGCATCCAAGAAAAAGGTCAAAAATCAGGACCTGTGGGAAGCTCTTTATCACGAAATGAAAAACCACGACCTGAAATGGGTCTGGATCAAAGGGCATAGCGGTCACCCCGAAAACGAGCGTGCAGACGCATTGGCCCGTAAATATCAGGAAAGCCTGTAAACCCGACCGGAATCCCCGTCGTAAAATCAGATTTTATGTTTTAATGTGCAGCGGTTGGGGTTTGGACGATAGGTATAGCGCGCATGTCCAAGGATTTTTTTGGCAACTGTCCGGGCAAGGCTACCCCCTGCCGCCAGTGAAAACGGGGCTGTGACACCAACGGCCAGAAATACCGGCGCCGCCGGAAAAATAGCTGTTATCGCAAGGGCTGCCCCCACACAGGATGCGGATGCGCCTGCCATCACCGCAAAACGATACAAGTCCGATGTTTTGCGCACCAAATCATGGTCGTATTCGCCTGTTTTTCTGGCATGTTGAATTTTCTGATAATCGCTCTGCATAATCTGGCTCCACCGCTCATGAACCAGAAAACTCTATAACAGAACATGTGTTATGTCAATTCATAAGTGTGAAGACGGCTTTAATCATTATATTCAACTTCATTGGCAGATTCATTTTCCACCTCAATATCACGTCCGAACATTTCACGTGTTTGTGTGTTGCCGCGTGATGGTGGCGGTGCCGCACGGCGTTGCGATTCGTCACTGCGGAACAGGGATCCGCGGTTGCCGCGTTCGTCGCGATCATTACCGCCGCCCCAGCGGAACAGCGTGCCGCGACTCTCTCCGTTTTCTTGCGGTGGGCGCTTTAAGGATCCACGGCTTTCAACGGCCGTGTTAGGTGTTCCACCTGTTAAGTTGCGCAACATTGTATCGAACATGCCGATCGCACCCCAGCCGCCATCGGATGAGATGGCCGCACGGTAATTGACAGGTCGAATGCGCAAGGCATCCTGCATAATCGCCTTCCACAGGCGTGCGGGCTCACTGCCACCCGTTACATTTTTCATCGGGCTGTTGTTATCATTACCCATCCAGACCCCCATGACGTATCCATCGGCAAAGCCCATATAAAGGGCATCGCGATAATCCTGACTGGTTCCGGTTTTACCCCCCTGATCACGAACATCTGGAAGATAGGCAGCCTTGGCGGTTCCGTGTTGAACAACACCGCGCATCATATATTTCAGATCATCAATAACGCGACCATCAAAAACACGCGGGCCGGATGTTGAAATTTTACGGTCATAGACCGTATTTCCATCCTGATTTGTAACTTTCAAAATGCTATAGGGGTAAACTGCGCGCCCGCCGTTGGCAATCGTGGCATAGGCCGCCGTCAGGGGCATCAATTGTGTTTCACTGGCGCCGAGGGCGCTTGCCAATTCAGGCTTGATCTCGGTCTCGATCCCCAATTTGCGGGCGGTATCAATGACAGCAGACATACCAGCGTCCTGTGCCAAACGAACGGCCGCCGTGTTCAATGACAGGGCCATGGCATCCGCAATTGTGATCTCACCATAATATTTATTGCCAAAATTAGACGGGCGATATTTGGCCGATGAATCGAATTCCGCATCCCAAACCAATGTGGACGGGCGATGGCCTTTTTGCATCGCGGTTAAATACACCACGGGTTTAAAGGCTGATCCCGGTTGACGCATCGCCTGTGTGGCACGGTTATACTGACTTTGGGAATAGGATTTTCCGCCAATCACCATGCGGACGGTGCCATCATATTCCATCAGGACAACAGCCACCTGACCGATGTTCTTTTCTGCGGCGCGGCTGGCGAACAATTCATCAATATGCTTCTTGGCCGCCTCATAAATGGCTGTATCATGGGCGGTATATACATTCAGCCCCTCACGCACGCGGCTGGTATAATCAGGCACCTGATCCAGAACCCAATCGGTGTAGTAATGCGGAACCAGATCATCGGCAATATCGCCGCGCCTGCTGTTTTGATTTTTCAGGTTGGCCTTGGCTGTTTCAGCCTGTTCGGCGGTGATATATTCTTCTTCAACCATGGCATCCAGAACAATGCCTGCGCGTTCAATGGATTCGTCACGCCCGTTAATGGGATTAATCCGTGAGGGTGCGCGCAATGCCGCGGCCAGTTGTGCCGATTGGGCCAGCGTCAGATTTTCAGGCTTAACCGAATAATAGCGGTTTGCCGCCGCCGTAATACCATAGGCACCGGCACCGAAATAAACACGGTTCAAATACGCGGTCAGGATTTCATCTTTGGTCAACTCGCTTTCCAACCAGAAGGCCAACATCGCCTCTTGAATTTTACGGCTAAGCGTTTTGTCCGGCTCTAAAAAAAGGTTTTTTGCCAACTGCTGGGTAAGGGTGGATCCCCCTTGTACCAGGCCGCCTTTGGCGACATTGGTCATCATTGCGCGGCTGATGCCGATAATGTCCAGACCCGGATGGTCGTAAAAGCGGCGGTCTTCAATGGCAATAACCGCATGTTTCAGGCTGTTTGGAATTTTATCAACGACAACCGTTTCCCCGCGTGTCTGGCCGAAACGTGCCAGCCGCTGGTTTTCACGGTCATAAACCTCAATCCCTGGGTTTTTTTCAATTGTGCGAATATCATCCATATCCGGCAAAGTCAGATAGAAATAGGACGCGACAAAAAACAAGGCGATTACACCCCATATCCCCAGCATAAAGCCGAAGTGCATTAACCTGCGAAACGCGGTTTTACGGCGAGGGGTATTGTCTTTGTTGTTCTTGTTTTTTACGGTTGCCATCCTGGATCCCTTTCACAGCGTATCCCTTTAAAGTCAATAACATCGGCGTTTTCGCCAGGTTCAATGACCAATGTTGCAAGGTCGGCGTCCGCCAAAACATCGAAAACCAAGGGTTGGGGAATTTCAATGTCTGCAACATCGCCGTCCGGCGTTATAACATTCATTTTATAGGTCAGGGTACTAAAATCGTCATCTTCGCGTACAATATTGGTGCCGTAACCGGGTGTCGGGAATGTAATTTCTCCCTCCAGCAGATATTTGGCCTTTTGATCCGAAAACGTAGGCTGTTGAATCATTGTGAATTGATCCGGGTCGCAACGAAAACCCATGTATGGCGCATCGGCCACGGCCGACATTTGTGGTAAGAACAGCCCCATAAGCACCATCGCAGCAGGTGCGGTTTTACGCATGACGCTGCTTATCTTTGTTATCTTTCCCCCGCCGTTCATGGGATTATTTCGGCTGAACGCGGCAGCTGATGGTTTCAGGATGCCAGTTGGCCTGATTGCGCAACATGACCTGAACATCCTTCAGGTAAGGCACGGCCCCAAAGGCATGTTTGATCTCCATATTCTGGGTCATCTGGATGACCGGCCCCTCGGGCTTGGTAAAACGCAAGTTATAAACATGATGGTCGGCCGTCAGGCTAGGCTGGGCGATAAACGCATAGGTATAGCCGGGCGTCGGCATTTCAAGCATGCCTGACAATTCATATTGCGCACCCGTATCCAGAACTGAGGTCTGAACCAGCTGAAAGGTTGAAGGGTTACAGCTGTATGTGCTGGAAGTCACATAAGGGATCGGCTCACCATTGTTGATTGGCGCGGATGTATTGGCAGGGACCGGTGTGCAGGCTGTGGCCAGAATAACAGCGCCGAGCAGTGTAAGTTTGTTCATGTCATTTTCCTTTTTTGATCATCTTTTCGTCTTTTATCCTTATTCAGGACGTTGAATGGCAACAGCTACAGCCTCGCCCCCGCCAATGCAAAGGGAAGCCACGCCTTTTTTCACGTCTTTTTGCGTCATCGCATTCAGCAAGGTGACCAAAATGCGGGCGCCGCTGGCACCGATCGGATGGCCCAATGCACATGCACCGCCATAAACGTTGACCTTTTCATGGTCTAGGTCCAGCGCCTGCATGGCCGCCAGTGTGACAACGGCAAAGGCTTCATTGATTTCGAACAGATCAACCTCGTCTTTGTTCCATCCAGCCTTGTCCAAAACAGACGTAATGGCATCAATCGGGGCCAGTGTAAATTCAGAAGGCTTGCGTGCAGACGTTGAATGTGCGGTGATTTCCGCCAAAACCTTGAGGCCGCGCTGTTCCGCGTCGCTTTTGCGCATCATCAGCAGAACCGCAGCCCCGTCAGAGATCCCACTGGATGTTGCGGCCGTCACCGTTCCGTCCTTGGTGAAGGCGGGGCGAAGGTCGGGAATTTTCTCCGGTCGGGCTTTTTTTGGCAACTCATCACTGTCGATTGTGACGGACCCTTTGCGGGTTTCATAGGTCACAGGTGTGATTTCCCCGTCAAACGCGCCCGAAGACTGGGCCGCTTGCGCACGTTTTAAGGATTCAAGGGCAAAATTGTCCTGATCCGCGCGGGAAACCTTGGCACCAACCGCGGTTTCGTCCGCAAAAACGCCCATGGATTTCCCCGCACCATTTGGCAAAGTGTCATAGGTATCTTCCAACCCATCATGGAACATATGATCAATAACGCGTCCATGCCCCATACGCATGCCGCCGCGGGCCTTATCCAACAGATAAGGGGCATTTGACATGCTTTCCATACCGCCTGCCAGTACCGTATCCGCGCTTCCGGCAATCAGCTGGTCATGCGCATACATAACGGCCTTCATGCCCGATCCGCACATTTTATTGACCGTTGTTGCGCCTGTCTTGAGAGGAAGGCCGGCATTTAATGCAGCTTGGCGCGCCGGTGCCTGGCCCTGACCGGCTGGCAAGACACATCCCATGATCACCTCATCAATATCATTTTCATCCAACTTGACTTTGGCAACGGCAGCCTTGATAGCCTCGGTCCCCAGTGCATGGCCGGTCAAAGCGCTCAGCTCACCCTGAAAGGCACCCATCGGTGTGCGTGCGGCAGAAACAATAACAACAGGATTATCGGTACGATTTGTGTTGGATGACATGA
>CAXGXG010000031.1:0-10548 GCA_964013525.1 uncultured Alphaproteobacteria bacterium
GGAATAACGATCAGGGTGAGCAGCGTGGTGGTGATCATGCCGCCGACCATCGGCAAGGCAATGCGGCGCATTACATCCGCGCCTAATCCGGCGAAAATAAAGATCGGAAGCAATCCGGCAAATTCGGTAATCACCGTCATTAACACAGGCCGGATGCGCATCAACGCGCCTTCAAAGACAGCTTCGCTGAGTTGCTCTTTGGTGGCGGGGCTGGTTTCACGCACCCGCAAATCGATATAGACCATCATGATTGTGGCGGTTTCGACCGCCAGCCCGCCGAGCGCGATAAAGCCCACTCCGGCGGCAACGGAGAGATTATAATCCGCCAGATAAATCGCCCACATCCCGCCGACCATGGCCACAGGCAGCGAGAGCATCACCATCAGCGTCCGGTCGGTGCGTCCGAAATAAATCATCAGCAAAACAAAGATGGCAAAGCCAGCGGCGGGGATGGCGATAGAGAGCTGTTTTTTCGCCTCCAGCATCTGTTCAAACTGGCCTGACCATTCCACGGCATAGCCCGCAGGAAGATCGACATTATCGCGCACGGCGATTTGCGCGTCTTTCACATAGGAGCCGATATCGCGGTCCTCAATATCGACAAAGACCCAGCCTGTCAGCCGTGCATTTTCCGACTTGATCATTGGCGGGCCTTCGACGAATTCGATCTTCGCCAGCTCACCCAGCGGGATATGCTGGCCTTGGGGTGTGGGGACTAAAATATCAGATAGATCCTCTGGGTCTTCGCGAAACGGGCGGTCATAGCGCAGCATGATGTTATAGCGCTCACGCCCCTGAATGGATTCGGACATTTTCATTCCACCGAGCGCGGTGCCGATAATATTCTGGAATACGCCCAGATCAATATTGCGCCGCGCCAGTTCGTCTCTGTCTGGGGTCACTTCCAGATATTTCCCGCCTGTAACGCGGTCGGCAAAAGCGGAGCGTGTGCCATCAACGTCTTTGATCGCAGCCTCAATATCCAAAGCCACGCGGCCTATGGTGTCGAGATGATCGCCGGAAATTTTAATGCCGATGGGCGTGCGGATTCCCGTCGAGATCATATCCATACGGATTTTGATCGGATAGCCCCATGAATTGACTACCCCAGGCAATTTGACGCGGGCATTCATATCCTTGATCAAATCCTCCGGCGTCATGCCTTTACGCCAGTCCTCGCGCGGTTTGAGTTTGATCCATGTCTCGATCATCGAAATCGGTGCCGGATCCGTGGCGGTATCAGCGCGGCCAACCTTGCCGAATACGTGATGGACTTCCGGCACATCCTTGATCATGCGGTTGGTCTGCTGCAGGATTTCCTTGGCCTTGGTGATCGACACCCCAGGCAAAGTGGTCGGCATATAAAGCAATTCGCCCTCATACAGCGCGGGCATGAATTCCGAGCCTGTGCGCATAATCGGCACGGCCATGCTTGCGATCAAGGCAATGGTGACAATAATTGTCAGCGCGGGTTTGGCCAGCACATGGCGCAGGAGCGGACGGTAGAGCTTTAATAGCCCCGCATTGACCGGATTGACTTCGGCCTTTTTGATTTTACCGCGCAGCATCCATAGCATAAGGATCGGAATGACCGTCACCGATAAAATGGCGGCAAAGCCCAGCACATAGGTCTTGGTGAAGGCCAGCGGTGAAAACAGGCGGTAGGATTGCCCTGTGAGCGCCAGTACAGGAAGGAAGGAGATCGTGATAATCAGCAGCGAGAAAAACAGCCCAGGGCCGACTTCCTTGGCGGCATCCAGTATGGCTTTGTGCCTTTGGTCTTTTGGCGCATCCTCCGATAGCTCCGCCAGCTTCCTGTGCGCGTTTTCGACCATGACAATCGAGGCATCCACCATTGTCCCAATCGCAATCGCAATCCCGCCCAGCGAGACGATATTGGCGGTGATGCCTTGCGCCGACATAATGATAAATGCGCCCAAGACGCCAAGCGGCAGCACAATCAGCGCGACAAAGGCCGAGCGGACATGCAGCAAAAAGATAAACACCACCAGCGAGACAATGATCGCCTGTTTGATCAGCGTGTCGGTGAGATAATTCACAGCGCCTTCAATCAGCGGGGCGCGGTCATAAACAGGGACGATCTCCACGCCTTCGGGCAGGCCTTGCTGCAGCTCGGCCAGTTTTTCTTTTACGCCCTCAATCACATGCAAAGCGTTCTCGCCGGCCCGCATCACAACAACGCCAGCCACGACTTCACCTTCGCCGTTTAGCTCGGTCACGCCGCGCCGCAGCTCCGGCCCCTCAATCACGCGGGCAACATCCTCCAGCTTCACAGGGGTGCCGTCTCTGGCATAGAGAACAATCTTTTTAAGCTGGCTGATATCGGTGACATAGCCTTTGGAGCGGATCATCAGCTCCATCTCGGCTTTTTCAATGACGCGGCCTCCGGCATCCATACTGGCGCTTTTAACCGCTTCCATTAGGCGCTTTAAGGGAATATCAAAGGCACGGAGACGGTTGGGATCAATGAGGATCTGGTATTCTTTGACAAACCCGCCGACCGAGGCCACCTCCGATACGCCGTCCACGGTCGCCAGCTCGAATTTTAAAAACCAGTCCTGCAAACTGCGCAGATCAGAGAGATCATGATCGCCGCTTTTATCAATCAGCGCATATTGATAGACCCAGCCCACACCTGTGGCATCGGGGCCGATCTGCGGCACGACATTGGGCGGCAGATCGCCCTGAATTTTGGACAGCGCCTCGATCACGCGGCTCCGCGCCCAATACTGGTCGATTTTGTCTTCAAAAATGATATAGACAAAGGATGTGCCGAACATCGAAAAGCCGCGCACATTTTTGGTTTCCGGTAGCCCTAACATCGTGGTCGAGAGCGGATATGTGACCAGATCCTCAACAATCTGCGGTGACTGCCCGACAAAATCGGTGCGGATAATCACCTGCGTATCCGACATATCGGGGATGGCATCCAGCGGGGTTTTCTGCACCGCCAGAATGCCCGCCACCAATAATGCGATCATCATCACAATAATCAGCAGCTGGTTATTGACCGAATACTCAATGACTTTCGCCACAAAGGATTGCGAGGGGTCGCGCGTCTGGTTGGGATCAGTGGTTGGCATGTGCACCTCCTGCGGGCATTTCGGTTATTTCAGGGGCTTCGGCCTCTACCTTGTCCGGCCAGTCGATTTTCATCGGATGACCTTCGCCGTATGGGTTTTCCACCGCATCGCCCAGCTGGAGCCAATAGGTGTCCAGACCGTGCGCCATATAGAATTGCAGCCCTTTGGATTTATAGTGCTGGGGTTTGCCCTCCAGCAGCCATGGTTTGAGCGCTGTGACCAGATCATTCAGGCTGGTTTGCCATTCCTTATCGGTCACATTGTCCTGTGCGGCTTTGAGTGCCATTTCCGCATCTTCCAAAACAAACTGCAGCTTGGTGCCACGGAAGACGGGCATCAAATGATCGCCCAGCGTGATGGCGGGCATAATCATATTCGGATTGGGTGTGCGTCCGGTCGTCAGCTCTTTTTGGATATAAATGGCGGCATCAATCAGATGGTCGATCATCGCCAGCTGGTCATCCGTCATGTCTAAAAGAGCAAGCGGCATCTGCATGCGCTGCATTTTGCGGAAGGATTCCCGCAAGGCACTTTCAGAGTCGATCAGGAATTGTCCGCTGACCACCACCTTGTCTTTTTCAGCCAAGCCGTCCAGCACTTCCGTGCGGCCTTTATATTTCAATCCGGCCAGAATTTTGCGCGGCTGGAAGCGCCCCTGATCCATGGCCACCACCACAAAGTCGCCGTCCTTGCTTTTAAGAATAGCATCGCCTGGGATGGACAAACGGCGATCAACGCCTGTTTCCAGCTCCACATCGGCGTAAGCGCCAGGCTTTAATTTGCCGTCCGCATTATCCAGCACCAGCCGGATCCGGCCTGTGCGCGTGGCGCGGTCAATCGTGGGATAGATATAATCAATGGCGGCTTCTTTTTCTTTTACCCCAAGGGCTGGGAGAGAGACCATCGCCTTTGTCTCTTTGGTAATATACGGGATATCCTGCTCGGCCACGCTGACATCAACCCAGACCGTGTCGTAATTTTGCAGGGTCATCAAATTCATACCTGGCTTGGCATAGGTGCCGTCACGCACATTCATCGCACTGACCAGACCGTCACTTTCCGCGTAGTACGGGACGCTTTGAAAGGCTTTGCGGCGGCTCTTGACCTCTTCGATGGCGCGTTTTTGCATGCCTAAAGACACGAGGCGCTTGGCGGCGGAGTCAATCCGGCCTTTATAGCCTGTGGCAATAGCGCTTATCAAATCCTGCTGCGCAGAAATCAGCGCCGGGCTGTAGAGATTAAAAAGCAGATCGCCTTTTTTCACTTCATCACCCATAGCCTGGACTTTCAAATCCTCGACCCAGCCTTCCACGCGGGCGGAGATATCAAATTGCAGCCGGACATTTTCTGTCACATCACCATAGCTGCGCACCAAGGTGCCAAAGCTGGCCATTTGCGCTTCCTCGGTGCGGATGCCTGTATTCTGGATCGTTTCAGGGTCGATGGTGACGGTGGTGCGTTCCATGCCGCCTTTATCGCTATTATCCATGCTTTCCATGGCTGCGCCGTCATCTTCGCTTTCTTGTTCGCTGGCCAACTCCACCAGATCCATGCCGCAAATCGGGCATGTGCCTTGACGGTCAGCCACATAATGTGGATGCATGGGGCATGTATATTGTTCGGCTTGCGCCACCGCGGGGACGGCAAATAAAGCCAGTATTAAAAAGAATGCGGGGATAAATTGTCTCATTCTGACACCTCCTGAAGTGCTGGCTCTTGATAAGCGCCTATGATGTTGGAATTGAATTCGGCGGCGCGGCTGATATGCATTTCTTTGACCGCTGCCAGTTGTGCCTGAATGTTCAAGCGGTCGATTTTGGCCAGCAAAACGGAATCTAGATTTTCGGTTCCGGCTTCATAATTGCGCTGCGCCGCGTCGATCTTCTTTTTCATCGCCCAGTCTTTGTCCTGCAGGACTTTGACGTTTTTGGCGGCGGCATCACGGTTGCTCTGCAGCGCGGTCATCTGTTTGTCCCAGAGGCGGCGCACATCGTCATAAGCAAACTTCGCGCTGCGCTCACGCTCTTTAGCGGCTTTGAGTTTGGGTTTTTGATTGCTGTCAGCCCAAAGCGGTATGCTGATTTGTGCCTGTATCGAAAACCAGTCATCGCCGGAGAAGCTGCCGCGCTCACCATCCTCGCGCTGCTTATAGACAGCGTTGATCCCAAAATTCGGTAGGAAGGCAGCATCGGCTATACCGACACCTTTTTCAGCGATATCGATATCCTCGGCGGCGATCATGACCGGATAAAGCGCTGTGGGGCTTTTGTTCCAAACCATATCGGGGACCTCCGGCAACTTGATATCCGGTACATTATCGATCAGGCGTATAAATTCGGCTTCAATAGAGGCCAGCCGCGCATCCAGATCATTGAGCTTGCGTTCGGCCTCGGCGCGTTCTACGTCCACTTCGGAAAATCTTTGATAAACCGCGCGGCCTGATTCAATCTGGCCTTTAAACGTGTTCTCCAGCTCCTTGTAATGGCCGAGCTGGGTCTTGATCAGTTTTTTCTGGGTTTTAACACTCTCATATTCGGCCAGCTTGGAGATCAGCATAAAGCGCAACCGTGCATTGGTGTAATCCGCCATGAGCTTTTGCTTTTCCGACATTTGCTCATAGCGCTCAGATTTGGCTTCCCGCGCGGCAGGGTTGGGAATGCTTTGTGAAAACCCGATCACTTTGGAGGTTGGCAGGAAGCGGTCAAAAGCCGGATCCGATATTGGCATGTTATCAACGCCGATCATGAACATCGGATCGGGCAGGCCCAGCTCACCTTCAGCTTGTGATTTAAGCGCTTCGCTGCCCGCTAAAATGCTCTCCACTTGCGGGTGTTCACTAAGGCGCTTTACATACGCCTCAAAGGTCTCGGCATGGGCGGGCATCGATGCCAGCAGAGCAAAAAGCGCGGTGAATATTATTGTATGGTGTTTGTTTCGCATGGTCTGATCTCATTTTGGTTAAGCGAAAAGCGCATAACAAAATGCACTTAGCGCCCGTCATATTTCCAATGACAGGTACACTAAAAGAGATCCGTATTTAGATGCGGAAGCGTTGTGTGGTGAGGTAGAGAGGGCGAGACGGAAGCTTATTCGCGCTCTCAAAAGGTGGGCCACGAATGACATTTGGTCTGTAGAGGAAATCATTATAATCAATAGCTAGATTTGCCCAAACAAAATCAACATCGGAAGAATCTTGAACCAAATCGTAGCTATTATCTATTTGAGCAAGATCAATCCCGAGACAGTCCATATTCGACATAAAATCACAATCTGTTGATTGCTCATTCGATTCGTGACAAGGAGGTAAATCAGATTTTGTTTGTTCAGAAGCCTCTTTTGCATGAGCCTGCATAGGACAAAAAGACATGCTGCACGCTAAAGATAGCGTGAATATCGCAAAAATCATTAATGTCGAAACAGAAAATCTCATAATTTCATTGTACACCTAAATAGTTAAATTTCAACTTTAATTATTTTATTCGTAATCTAAGTCAATTGGTTACTCTTTAGTTTCAAAGGTGATGTCAGACTAACTCGAACTATTCTCCAAAAGCATACTACGTCAAATTTTAGGCTACAAAAATTTCATTCCACGCATCGAGCGAAGATTGCCTTAAATTCTTAAATGTGTTTCTTTTTTCGTTGTGTCTTTCGTGATTAAAATGGTTTTGGAATTGCGATTGTATCGCGGTAAATTTCTGGAGAGATCCCATCGATCGAAAACGGTTCATGATTTTTTCTCGTCGCCTGAAATGAAGATGAGAGTTTTCAACCAGATTGTTTTTATACCTTGTTGTGCTTTGTAAATGCTTCATATTCATATTGCGTAAAGCAGCACCATAAGAGCCCAACTTATCCGTAATAATTTCTCTTGGTTTCCCGTGTTGTGCGACTAGTTTCTTAAGTACTTTAAGGGCTGCACGCCGATCGCGTCTTTTCGTCACGTAACAATCTAAAACCGTTCCTTCGTGATCAATGGCTCTCCATAAATAATGTAGTTCACCGTTAATTTTGACAAATATCTCGTCGATGTGCCATCGCCATTTCGAAGGTGCATGGTTACGTTTTTTCTTTAGCTCTTTTGCAATAATAGGACCTAAATGATTCCACCAATAACGAACCGTTTCATGACAAATATCAATGCCACGCTCATGCAAAATGTCTTCAACCTGACGCAGGCTAAGTGGGTATCGAACATATAGCATGATGGCTAGTTTTATGATTTCGGGACTGGATTTATAGTATTTAAAGGGATTGGCTTTTGTCATGGCTCAATGATAGCAAAAATGATCATTTTCTGTCCAATATTGGTTTGTTTAAAATTAGTTAAAATGGTCTTCTGGAGGCGGGTTAAATTTTAGGGTCAAAATCGGGGTAAGAAGGCTTTTTTTTGGAAAAATCCAGAAAAAGTGTTTTTAGTCTGACAAGAACTATTTTTTCTATTAAAGCGTGTAAATATATCCATTGTATTCTCCAGAAAAATACAAAAAACCATGTAAATATTATCATCATTAAGGTGGGCGGAAAACTTATTATTTTATTAGAAAAATAAAGCTTAAAATGTTTTCTGCAGTATTACCCAAAGAACTGGCACCATTGGTCTTTATGTTATATAATTTTTATATATTCAAATAATTTAAAGGCCAAAATATGGATAAGAAAATAAATACTTTAAAAGTAGATTATATAAAGCTTGAAGACATTTTCAAGTATCAACGCATGCTTAAAAAGCCAAAACCAAAGCAAGCTGAAAAGGCAAAGCGCTTTTTACGTGAATTTGGCTTTATTATGCCGATAGCAGTTGATCAAAACCGCACAATTGTAATTGGAGAAATTTTCTTTACGGCAGCGAAAGAACTTGGCTATGACAGTTTGCCTGTTGTACTGATTGACCATTTATCAGAAGCACAAATTAAAGCATTGCGCATCGCCTATGACCGCATACATGAAGACGCGGAATGGGACAGGGCGGCTTTGCGGCTTGAGTTTGAAGAACTGCAAATCTTAATTCCGGATATGGATTTAACGCTAACCGGTTTTGACATGCCGGAAATCGAAGCCGTGCTTAATTTTGATATTGAGGCCGATACTGATCCGCTGAACGCTATTCCTGATATCGATGAAGGACATGCGCGTGTGAAAACAGGCGATCTTTATAAGCTCGGTGATCACATGCTTTATTGCGGTGATGCTTTAGAGTCAAAAAGTTATGAAGTTTTATTGGGGATAAAAAAGCTGATATGGTTTTTACGGACGCCCCATACAATGTCAAAATTGATGGGCATGTGGGGAATTCCGGCAGCATTCAACATCGTGAATTTGTCATGGCGTCCGGCGAAATGTCGACTGATGAATTTACTGTCTTTCTGACCCGAGCCCATCACGAGATGGCGGAACATTGCCGCGATGGCGCAATTCTATTTTCCTGTATGGATTGGCGGCATATGGAAGAAATGTTAACCGCAGCCCGTAAAAACAGCCTTGAATTTAAAAACCTGTGTGTCTGGGCCAAAGATAATGGCGGCATGGGGAGCTTATACCGCAGTCAGCATGAGCTGGTTTTTGTTTTCAAGAAAGGCAAAGGCAAACATGTCAATAATGTTGAGTTGGGACAGCATGGACGTTACCGCACCAATGTCTGGACATACCCCGGAGTCAATTCTTTTGCAGGTGAGGGGAATGAGTCTTTGAAACTGCACCCAACCGTTAAACCAGTCGCGATGGTGGCCGATGCGATGCTTGATTGCTCAAACCGCGGTGACATTATTCTTGACCCATTTGGTGGATCGGGCACAACATTGATCGCAGCCGAGAAGACTAAACGCAAAGCAGCACTCATTGAGCTTGATCCGCTATATTGTAATGTGATCATAAAACGTTGGGAAGATATGACAGAGCAAACGGCCGAATTGATCAACGGGGCTGAGGCTTTGGATGCGGAGGTGTCTCATGGTTGATGATTATGATGTCGGTTATAAAAAGCCGCCCAAGACAAAGCAGTTTAAAAAAGGAAAAAGCGGAAACCCCGGCGGTCGTCCAAAAGGCAGTAAAAATAAAAAAACCTTTCATCCTATTTCCAAGACCAGTTACGAGTTTCAGAAAATGATCGTTGATATGGGAGAAGTGGAAATCAATGTTGTTAAAGAAGGTCAGATACTCTCGGTCAGCCAAATGGAAGCCCTTGTCATGCAGCTTTATAATAAAGCTATGAAGGGAGATATGACAGCGGCAAAGATTTTACTGGAATATACCAAAAGAAGCATGGACGAATTGGAAGAGGCGGCGCATCGGGCTCATACCGTTACCAAAAACATGCGCGCGAAAGAAAGAGCCGAAATTTTCAAACCTTCTCCGGAGCCGAATACATATGGCGCCTTTCTGGAGCGAAAACATAAAATGTACAGCCATAACTTTTCCATGCGTGAAACCTTTGGCCCTGACATGTTTCCTAAAATTAGAGATGACGAGCCGGACAACGAATATCAATGGGCGCACTTTAATCAGGATATGCGCAAAGAATATCTGGAGTGTGGGGATGACGAAGGTTGGAAAGATCATATTCTTCCAAATCACAGTATGTATGATTTATAATCTTCCCTTTCTGTCTTGACTTACCTGCACCCGCAAGCATGTATGGACCGACTTTAAAAGGAGGTCCATCATGCAAAATGTCACTGAAACCCGTTATATATTTAAAACAAAATCAAAGCGTCTGGCGAAAGCCATCAAAGCGCTGGAGGGCGACCGAAAGCTTCAAGAGACGCTCTTGTCTCTCGCAAAAATCAGGAACTGTAAAAAACGCAATCTGATTATAAAACTTGCAGATTATTTGAGGGACGTGGCATGACAGCGATAAAAGATCTTAATCTGACAGAATTGCGCTCGGAGTGGTGTAAATATTGGGGGATGCCGGCGCACAAAGGGTTGGGCCGCGCGATGTTGGAGGCGAGCCTTCAATTTAAACAGTGGGAACGTGATACGGGTGGTCTTCCAAAGTCCGTTCAAAAGAAGCTGCATGAGCTTTTGTCTGAATACCGCAATAATTGCAGTGGGTTTAATCCCAATCAACGCCTGAAGCCCGGCACACGGCTCGAGCGCATATATAAAGGGCAAAAATATAGCGTTCTCGTAACAGAGGGTGGATTTGAATATGACGGAACAAAATGGTCCAGCCTCTCAAAGATCGCGGGTCATATTACCGGATCAAAATGGAATGGCTGGGTATTTTTCGGCTTAAAATAAAGACACGTTTTACTTATCTTTCGATTTATCCTTAAGCGGGATAACAAAACTTTGTGGATATTCTCTGTGTTTGTCAGTGATAGAATCCACAATTCCAAAATCAAGGAAAACGGCACTTGCCACAATCTTTCCCCCCATCGTGCTTGGAATTCCGCCTACGCCAACTTTACCGTTATCGCTGATACAGTCGTATTGAAGCAGG
>CAXGXG010000032.1:0-10438 GCA_964013525.1 uncultured Alphaproteobacteria bacterium
ATCGGGACGCCATCATATCGCGCCTGACATCCATTCGTGATTTCCTATTATTGTTTTTCTTTGTCTCATTGGGCACGCATCTTGACCTGTCAAACCTGACCTCACAGATCGGACCTGCCCTGATCCTATCCGCGGCTGTTCTCTTGTTAAAACCGTTTTTAATTACACTTGCCGCGCTATTTAATGGTTACCGTGTGCGAACAGCCATGGAAAGCGGCCTATCCTTGTCACAGATCAGTGAGTTTTCATTTATCTTCATCACATTGGCCGCCACAGCGGGCATGTTGGAAGAATCTGTCTTGGCGATGGTGACCCTGGTCGGCCTGATCACCATCTCCATTTCCGCATACCTAATGTCATTCAGCGAGAAAATCATTCCGTTTTTTCAGCCACTTCTTGAACCGTTTGAGCGTCAGTCTCCACAGGGTGAACACCATACATCATCGAAAAAATATGATTACATCGTTTTCGGATATGGACGATATGGTCAGGAGATTATCAACGCGTTGAACACGAAAAAACATAAAGTTCTGGTTATCGACTATAACCCTGAGATTGTTGAAAAGTGCCTGGGCGAGCACACGGATGCGCGCTATGGCGACGCCAATGACCCCGAACTCTATGAACATTTGCCGCTTGAAAACGCAAAATGGATCATATCAGCTATGCCGCGCGAGCATACAGGACTCACCCACGAAGATCCGCGCCTGCATCTTCTCAACGGCCTAAGCCAGAACGATTATAAAGGCAAAATTGCAATCGCGATCGCCAACGCAGATAGCGATAATGTTAAAGAGTTTGAGAAGAAAGGTGCAGACTTGATCATGCGCCCCTTTGAAGATGCTGCGCACAAAGCGATCAAGAGCATGAAATCATAGTCATTTTTTCCACGTTTCTTTGGAACCATTCGTCTTACTCTGCATTAGTGAGATGAGTACATTTGTAAAAAGAGTAGGAGATAAAATGAATATCAAAACACTTGCGATACCCGCCACACTCATGGCTTTCGGTACGCTATCCACTGAAGCTGCCGCACAGGCCACTTCACAAACTTATATCATTGAAGGTTCAAACTTCTGGGTGGCTTTGCTGTCTGGATTGTTCCTTGCATTGGCGTTTCAGGCTGTCATGACAAGCCTGTCATTTGCAATGGGCATGAGCCTGACACCAAACCTGAAAGAAGCTTTGGCAAAACACAAAGCCAAAGTCAGCGCCAAGAAAAACAACTATTTTGACGATGAGCATGATGATGAAGACGACGATGATCACAGCCTGTCCGCACGCATGAAAGTTGTAAACGGATTGGGTATCTGGGCAACAGTGACCAGCGCGATTGCGTTGTTTGCAGCTGCATGGATCGCCGTACGCTATAACTTTATCGCGATGGAAACCACAGGTCTTCTGATCGGTCTGGTTGTTTGGGCGCTTTTCATGACGCTTATGACATATTTTGAACTGAAATCAATACGTTCACTGACAGGTGGGCTGTTGTCTATGGTTCAATCCGGCCTCCAGGCAGGTGCAAGCGGTATCCATTCCGTCTTTAGCAAATCACAAAGCTCACGCGCCGAAGATATGGGCCGTCATGCTGTCCGTGGCATTTACGAAGAGCTGTCTTACCTGGACCGCAAACGCAATCTGGGCCGCAAGGTTGAGAAATACCTCAGTCGCGTGACACCTGATGCTCCGTCTTACAGCAAAGTTCAAAAGGACATCAAAAAGCTGATTAAAGACATTAAGGTTGAAGAAAAATACGACGTCAGCCACGATGATATCGTTCGTGAATTGTCGCTAAAGATTGAAAAAGATCACAATTATGCGACCAAGGAACACGCAACGCAGCTTCACGCGGCCATTGACCGCGCATTTGAAGGTGCAGATGCACAAACAACCAAAGCCGGTAAAGTTGCAGCCGTGACTGATGCTATGGCGCCGGTAAAGGACAAGGACGCGAAGAAATATCGTGAGAAACTTGCAAAAGTTTTGACAGATACAAAACGTGAAGAGCTTGACCCTGCAGCCTTGACGAAGGACATTGAAAAGATCGTGGCAAGCCCACGCACTGCAAAAGATGTCGTTCGCGCCCGCCTGGCATTGTTTGACCGTGAAACTTTAAAAGCGCTTTTGGCACAACATAAGAATATGGATGCCAAACGTGCCGATAAAACGGTAAAAGCCGCTGAGAAAATCATCGGTAGCCTGTCGACCAAGTATGCCGGCGGTAAAACATCTGCTGCAAACAAAAAGAAGTCTGCAAGCGTCAAATCCAAACAAATGCCTGAGCGCGCACGTCTTCGTGTTGCCGCATACTTGGACTCTTTACACAGACCGGAAGTTTCTTATGAAGCCCTTCGTCACGATATTGAAGATATGATGAATGACCCATCAGAAGCGCCGAACGTTGTGAAAGCACGCCTAGCACAGATGGATCGTGCGACATTGATTGCTGTTTTGGAATCAAACCGCCACGTTTCACACGATCAGGCAGAAAACATTGCTGATAATATCATCAGTCTGCGTGATGGTGTTATGAAGAACATCGACAGCACAAAAGATGCTGCTATCAAGCACTATGAGAAGTTCACACGCCGCGCCGTTATTCAGGCCGAGCACACACGTGAAGTGATCATGGCTGCAGGATGGTGGATGTTTGTAGCCGCCATCGTATCCGGTATCGCAGCTGCGGCCGGTGGATACATTGGTGCACTGCCAACAATGTAATTCTATCAAATACTATGAATCTAGGGCCGTTCTTTGGAACGGCCCTTTTTCATTGCGGAACCATTTGAACGCGAGTATCGTTTGCATAGATACAAGATGCCCTATGACCTATGAAACCGAAATTGTTGATTCCGATGCACCCCGCAACCTGTGCGAGATGTTAAAGGACTTGGAAGAAGACGTTGCCCTGCGCAACGATCAGGTGCAATTCGGCTGGTTATTGGATCGTGTCAGTAACCGCGTCTATGCGGCCGTATTGTTTTTACCGGCCCTGCTGGCCGCGTCACCGTTAACATTAATTCCGGGAATATCCGCCCTGTTCGCATTGATCACAACGATTGTGATTGTCCAGATGCTGATCCGCAGACCGCGTGTCTGGTTGCCGCGAAAACTGCGTAATCTTTATTTTAAAAAAACCAAAATCGCAACCGCCCTGCGCTATATGGAAGGGCCTGCCCACAAACTGGACAAGTTCTTTAAGCCACGCCTGATGTTCTTGTCAGAACCGGCAGTCGGTCAAAAAGTCATATTACTGGTCACCCTGATTTTGGCGATCCTATCCGGCCCTGCGACTTTTGTCCCCTTTGCAAATTTGATGTTTTGTATCGCCATTCTGATCTTGGCGATGGGACTTTTGACACGTGATGGTGTGGTGATTCTGTTGGGCCTGTTGATTACCGTGCCGCCGATTTATCTGCTGATACACTTTATATCATCCCAGTTTATGGGATAGAAGATTTTTAGATGTCTAGGTTTAACAGCAAAGCCTGATGATCAGAATATGGCTGATTGATAATATCCAGATCTGCATATTTCGCCAAATCACTCGAACATAGACACAAATCCAGCGCGAGCTCGTTATTATAGAATAGAAACGTAGGACGCTCCTCGTCGTTCAAAATTTCCAGATCCGTGTCGCGCATAAGCGTTCCCAATTCACTGAAGCCGGCAAAAATATTGAAATCCGCCATGATGATCACCGGGCGGCCATTTTTACGGATCAGATTGTTCATAAATTCAAATTGACGCTCCCGCACCTTGAGCTTTAATGAAAAATGCAGGAAATACAGGTCTATATCACCGGGCAGAATGATTTTGTAAATCAGTCGTTTTGATCCGTATGGCAGATAAAGGCGCTCGTACGGAATTTCATTGCGAGCCAAAAATCCGTTTGCTTTTCCCTGATGAAAAGGCAGGCGGCTCAGGATACTTTGTTCGCCATATTTATCAGCGGCGTCATAGTAACTGTATTCTTCGTCCGAAATGTGATCCAGGTGGTTGAGATAGGCCGAACTGTAAGAGCCCATATCAACCTCAACAAAACAGCACAGGTCCGGGCGACAGGCATTCATAATGTCGCGCACCTGGGACAAAACCTTTTTCTGGGTATAGAGACTGTTAAAAAAGTTACGATGAAAGCCTGTTAAGTGCTGCATAAGGCTTCCATCGATGTTGCGGGCGTATCCAATATTTGAAAAGAAGATTTTGTACATCCGCGCCTCAGAGGTATCTGCGGATTACGCGCCCAATCCGGCCCATAATTTTCTTTCTAATCGGCAGGTCCTTCCAATCATCATATGTGGCCGGATGCGCACTCTTCATATAATTGTCGAAAATTTCTTGAAGCTTATGAATTTCGTCCTGATCATAGACAAAAATATTAACCTCTTTATTGCGGCACATGCTCAGATAATCCATATTGGCGGACCCGAAGGTTGCCCACTTCCCATCGACAATCAAAAGCTTGGCGTGCAAAACGGCCTCGTCATAAAGCTGAATATCCATGCCGATCTTTAAGAGTTTTTTGAGGTAATAGCGTGCCGTATAGTCGGCTATAGGATTATCGGTTTCACTTGATAAGATCAAACGCACTTGGACGCCACGCCGAATAGCCCGCTCCCACGCCTTAATCAGGCCATAAGGTGGCACGCAATAAGGTGTGATAATTTCGATATACTCTTGTGCGGAATCGATACGGTCAATCAGCTTATAGTAAACTTCACGCCTGTCTTTTCTGGATTTGTACTGATTGCTATGGACCAGCTCAACCTTCTTACTCTCTGACAGGTCGCCTTCAATACGCGCATGAATATCATGCCAATCCAGCATAAAATCCGCCACACACATACCGCCAACATAGGTGATATCATCATCGATATACATCAGCTTGCTGTGATTTCGGGGGAACCAGCGCGACGGCATGAAAAACGTAAACCAGTTCAGGTCATTATAATACCGAACGGTGGCACCCTTTTTCTTTAACTTTTTTATATGATCGGTGTCTTTTATGCGCAGACTGCCAATCGGATCAAACAGCAGGTCGACCTTAACATCGTCATCCAGCTTGTCTTCAAAAACATCCAGAAACGTACAGCCAATATGGTCTGCAAACATCATATATTGGGTAAAATGAATCTTTTCCTTCGCATTGCAGCAATCCTCGCGCATATCATTCCAAAGATGTTTATTGCGCGTATAAAACGAAATGGAGACGTCATCTGTGTCCTTTTCATTCGGTGTTTTATCTGTTTCCTGCATTTTGGGATCCTCTTCCTCTAAGCGAACAAATCATAAGGGGTTAAGTTCACTTTGCAATCTTGGGCACGTAATCTTTACGATCCTTTGCCTCAATATAGACGCGTTTGATAATTGGAAACATCTCTTTGATCTGGCTTTCGAAAACAACGCCCATGCGTTCAACATCGTCGGAGGATAAGCTGGAATCAAAATCAAGAGACGCGGTCAAGAGGACAGTACTCGGCCCCATATGCAGGGTTGCGATTTCATTAACGTAAACCTTGGGTTCATCATTAAAAATCTTTTCAACGGCTTGGACCACAGCAGGTGACGCGGCCTCGCCCAGCAACAGCCCTTTACATTCATAGGCCAAAACAATGGCAACGACCGTCAAAATGATACCAATCCCAATGGATGCGGCACCATCGGCCCAGACAAAACCGCCAAAGTGGCTGAGGCTGACACCCAACAGCGCCATCATAATGCCCAACATGGCCGCACTGTCTTCAAACAAAACGACGAAAATGTTGGGATCTTTACTGGCCCGCATGGCAGCGAAAATACCTGTGTCACCCCGTCGCTTATTAAATTCCTTATAGGCCACATACCAGGCATATCCTTCAAAAATAAAGGCCAGGGTCAAAACAATATAGTTAATATGGACGCTTTCCATCGGCTCAGGCTCGTGCAGTTTGTGCCATCCTTCGTAAAAAGAAACGCCTGCACCAATCGCAAACAGCATGACTGCCACCACGAAAGCCCAGAAATAGACTTCACCGCCATAGCCAAACGGGTGTTTGCTGTCTGCTGGTCTTTGGCTGCGTTTTAACCCCAAGAACAACAGCGCCTGATTGGTGGTATCCACCAATGAGTGGACACCCTCACTGAACATAGCGGAGGAACTTGTCATGAATGCTGCTGTGAATTTACTGATGGCAATCAATAGATTCCCAAAGAATGCGGCCAGAATGACCTTGGTTGTTGCCTGATTAGCCTTCATTTTACGTCCAATTCTCTAATGTTTTGCGATGTTTTGTCTGTTGTATTATAAAAAGAGATGCAGAAAATACCACAAAGACCTTTTCATTACGATCCCCCAACGGATCCGCCCTACCATTTGATCCATAAAAATGAACATTTTCTGGTTTTGGATAAACCCGCAAACCTCTTATCCGTTCCCGGCCGCCCCCAAGAACACAAGGACAGCCTGGCCACCCGTGTTCAGAAAGATTTCCCTTCCGCAACAGTGGTTCACCGCCTGGACATGGCGACTTCGGGTCTGATTATCATGCCACTGACCGCCGAAATGCACGCGCATTTGGGGCGACAATTTGAAAATCGTGAAGTTAAAAAGGTCTATATCGCCGATGTTTATGGTCAAACGAACCTGAATCGCGGTGTGATTGAGGCGCCGCTGACTGTAGACTGGCCAAATCGCCCACGACAGATTGTTGATTTTGACGAAGGGCGCCCGTCAGTGACCCGATATAAAACTTTGGAACGAATGCCGGATTACAGTCGTATGCTGTTGAAGCCGGTGACGGGCCGGACGCATCAATTGCGTGTACACATGCAGTATATTGGACATCCTATTCTTGGAGATGACCTCTATGCACCCGATGCAGCCTATGTCGGTTATCACCGTTTGCATCTTCATGCTTTGCGGATCCGGTTTAAAAACCTTAGTAACGAAACAGTAAAATTTACATCAAGAGTCCCTTTCCCATGAAGTCAAAGATTTATGCTCTTCTTACCTCCTTCATCGGCCTTGCCGTGGCCGCATGCGGGCAGGCAAAATTTGTGGCTGTGAATGTCCCAGCCTCTTTCATCGGCGGCGAAGTCGTACAGAATATTGCTTATGGCACGCACTCGGAAAACAAGATGGATATTTATCTGCCCGCGAATAAAGCGGATGGAACGCCATCTGTCGTATTCTTTCATGGCGGACGTTGGACGGATGGTAACAAGGATCAATATAAATTTGTTGGCAAAACCATGGCCCAAATGGGCTACATCACTATTGTTCCTTCAACCCGAAGCTATCCAGAGGTGAAATTTCCTCTGTTTATTGAAGATGCTGCTTTGGCTGTCAAGAAAGCCCACGATCTTCTCCCATCTTATGGAGGCAACCCTGACAACATGTTTTTAATGGGGCATTCATCCGGCGCACATGTGGCCGCAATGGTGGCAACAGATGATAAATATATCCAGGCTGCAGGTGGACGCATTCAGGATATCGCCGGTTTTGCCGGCTTGGCCGGGCCGTATGATTTTGTGCCAGAGGCTCAAGACATAAAGAACATTTTCTCAACAACGCAGGATAATTACGGACGGATGCAGGTCTCAACCTTTATTGACGGGACAGAGGCCCCTATGCTTTTGCTGCATGGCAGTAATGATCAGCAGGTTAAAATCGCCAATTTGGAAAAACTTGAACGCAAAATCAATGCGGAAGGTGGCGCCGTCAGTACAAAAATCTACCCTGACCTTGATCACGTGGATCTGATCCGAGATTTCACTTGGCTTGATGTCAGTGGCGTTGATATACCACGCGATGTTGATACGTTTTTTAAAGCGAACATCCGTTAAAACAGATACAATAGATACGAAGCACATGCAGGACCTGTTTTTATGACCCCGTACAAAATTTTATATATTGAAGATTACGAACCGGCCGCAATCACGCTCGATTTTATCCTCAAGGATATCGGGCATACCCCCACAGGCGCCCTGACCGGGGCGGAAGCATTGGAGCTTGCGGCTGAAAATCACTACGATCTGATCATGATTGATGTCAAACTGCCAGATATGCCGGGTCATGTTGTAGCCGAAAAAATCCGCGCTTTACCCGGATATCAATCTGATAGAACCATCATTATCGGTCATTCCGCCGATATTGACCATCTGGACAATGCGCATTCAGACGTTTTCGACTTTGCAGAGAACAAGGATTTTGAACCTCACGCTATCAGCCGCAACATCCAGCGTTGGACACAGTCCCTATAAAAAAACCGCCCGAAACCGGGCGGCTCTTTTCATTCCTATTTATACGGCCATAATCATTATGGGCGTAAAATAGCGGTCGCAGATACCGTCATTGTGACATCTGTCATACCCGGCGCTGCAGATGGCTTTGCCATCGCGCCCGCATCCGCAGATGCCATTTCCGCACGTGCCATCATCATGGGCTGAAATGGCGGATTGGAAGCATCCAAATTGATTTTAATCAATTCTGACGATCCTTTGTTCAGGGCCTGGCGCGCTGTGTCTGCACGCGCACTCAATTTTTTAAGCGCCGCCTCCATCAAACTGTCAGAAACCTCTTCGTATTTTTCAGGCGAAAGCGAGTAATCCAAGCCGTTCATGGTGAAATTCATATCCTGAATTTTACCGGCCAATTCCAAAAGTTGATCGCGGTTTTGGCTTTCCAATACGATCGCCTGTTGGCCATACCAACTGCGCTCGCGCTCTTCATTTGCCTCATTCGGGCGTGGGGGTTCGTACCGCTGATAAACGTTGTAACCTTGGGTAGAATGGCGAACCGTGTCGTATGTTTTCGCCAGATCCAGTGCCTTTTTCATTGCCTGGTTGATCTCATTTTGGACAACCTTGCGGTCCGTATTGTTCACTTCAATATTCAGGCGTGCACTTAATGTGTCTTGCATGACCTCTGTGCGTTCTGTTGCGCTCAGGTTTATTAAAACCTCTCCACGCTCAAGCCCCTGAAGGTCAAAACTGCTATCCTGTGCCGATGCAACAGCCGGCATCATCATAAGCACAGCAAGAGCGCCGGCTTTTAATGTTTTAAATCTTGTCATTTTAAACCTTTCTAATGTGTAAAATTCATCCTTCAACTTTAGACTTTCTTTCTTCCAATTCAAGCCACCTGTTCTCATATCTTTCCAAACGGCTTTTATATTCGGACAGGGCCTGTGTGGCTTTGTGAAACATGTCAGGATCGCGTTTATAAAAGTCTGCATCTGCCAATGCGTCGTTCAGGGCAGCAATCTTCTCCTCAGCGTCCGCTATTTTTTTCGGAAGCTCTTTTAATTCGTAGTTTTCTTTATAAGAAAGCTTCACCACTTTTTCCGGATCGCTTTTTTTAGCGCCTTCATTCGATGAAGGGGGTGATACAGCGCCATCTGATCCGGATTGTGCGGCCGGTTTATGACGCGGTCTTTTATGCTTGTTCCGGTATTCCAGATAGTCACTGTATCCCCCGATTATACGCGTAACTTCCGTATTCCCCTCAAATGCCAGGATCTGACTGACGGTTTGATCCAGAAAGTCACGGTCGTGCGAAACTATAAAAAGTGTCCCCTGGTACTTGCTTAAAATTTCCTCAAGCATATCCAGCGTATCCATATCCAGATCATTTGTCGGCTCATCCAGAATCAGAAAATTGCCGGGCTGTGCCAAAACACGCGCGAGGATCAGGCGGTTCTTCTCCCCACCTGATAAAACGCCAACATTTTTATCCACGTCCTTGGGATCGAACATAAAGTTTTTGATATATCCGCAAATATGACGCTCTTTATCGCCAACCTTGATATATTCCCCACCTTGTGGACACAGGGTGCGTTTGATCGTCGACTTGGGGTCCAGATCCGATCGTTTTTGATCGAAATAAGAAATCGTCGCCGTTTTAGAAAGCTTAACGTTTCCGCCGTCCGGTTCCATCTGACCAATCAGCATTTTTAAAAACGTGGTTTTCCCGGATCCGTTTTTACCCAAAATACCGATGCGGGACCCACGCTTAATGCGCAGATTGAATTTATCTAAAATCGGAATCACGCCGGTGTCGGTATCAAAGCTTTTGGATACATTATAGAATTCCGCGACCACCTTGGAAGAATGGTCCTCTTCATCGGGCATATTGAATTTCACTTTGGAGGTGGCGCGACGATAATCGCTCTCATCGCGTTTCAACCGATCGCGCATCTCGCGCATTTGTTCAACGCGACGGACATTGCGTTTACGTCTGGCCTTAACCCCACGATTGGCCCATTCAGCTTCCTGCTCAACCAAAGTCCGGCGGTTTTTCAACTCCCGCGCTTCTTGCTCTAAAAGCATCTCTGACCACTCGTCAAACTTTTTAAACCCTTCGGGCGAGACTTTGACTTCTCCCCGGTCCAACCAAAACACGGTATCGGTTACATTTTCCAAAAAAGCCTTATCGTGGGAAATCACCAGAAGGGTT
>CAXGXG010000033.1:0-10381 GCA_964013525.1 uncultured Alphaproteobacteria bacterium
GCAATCAGCATTGATTTTTTCCATTCAAAGCCCAAAAGCATCGAGATGCCGGCGATACCGACGCCGGTTATAAACAACTGGATTAAACCGATAAACAAGACCGGCCTGCCCAGCTTTCGAACCATGTTCAGATCAATTTTGAGCCCGACAATAAAGAGCAGGAGTGCAATGCCAAGTTCGGCCAACAGATCAATTTGGCTTTGCCCTTCATCGCTGCCGCCCCCTAAATTTAAAAAAGAGGTACCGACCAAGATTCCAACAATAATATATGCAATCAGTAGGGGCTGTTTCAAAAGACTGTTGACCAGCAACCCAACCGCCGCTGCCAGTAACAGCACCACGGCAAATTGGTTGAAAACAGAGTGACTTATAAATTCGATGGCATGTTCCATCCCATTATTATGGGGCGGTGCAAAAGAATATCAATCTTAAAACTTATAAATGACGTTCAATCGGTAAAAGAGACATCAGCATAGCTTGAATGCGGCGACCCAATGTCGCGGAGGGTTCTGTGTAATAAACCTTGCGTTCGTCGCCTTCGCCCTCAACCCAAATTAAACCTTCGTTCCGGTCCAGCTCCAAGCGGTAACTGCGGTCAGGGGCTGTGACCTCTTTAAACATTTCTGCAACCTGGCCGGAGATAGCGGGGCTATAGATAGATAGCATCGCTTCGGTGTTCAGGTTAATGGAGCGTGGGTCCAGATTGAAAGAGCCGATCATAACAGCCGCGCGATCCACAACAAAAACCTTGGAATGCAGGCTGGTCTGTGCAGGGGATTCCATACCGGCAAGGCGTTGTTTAGGCTGTTTACCACCGATTGGCTTGAGTTCAAAAATCTCAACACCATTGCGTAAGAGTTTTTTCCGGTAATCCTCATACCCTGTGTGTACCGCCACAATATCGGTGGAAGCCAATGAGTTTGTCAAAACCTTGACCTGGATGCCACGGTCTTCCAATTCGCTCAGCCATTCAACGCCCGTTTCCATTGGAACAAAATACGGTGATACAATCAGGAATTCATCCTGCGCATTTTCAAGCAATTGATCCAATCGCAGCAATGGCTCGCTGACGTCCTCGCCAGTAACTTCGGCATCGTCATCAATCTTGTCTGGGTCATCCGCATCCATACGCGCGCGCGCCCAAATCAGGTTGATCTTACCATCCTTAATGTCATCCGTAAGGTGTGTATTGATCAAATCACTGCCTTCTTCGGACTGCAAAGATTCGTACCAATTTACGGCCAATTCGCGTTTGGTTTCTAAAATGGTATCTAAATCCTGCGGCGGTGTGACAACATTTTTAAGGGCGATTGTATTCTTGTTGTTCCAGTATTCGTCAAAACTCTGAGAAATCTCAGGTACAATTTTTCCAGCGGCAATGATATCCACATCCTTGAAGGTGACATTCGTAAATTCTTCAAAATAGGCATCACCCAAATTGCGCCCGCCCATAATGGCCAGCTGGTTATCCGCGATCAATGCTTTGTTATGCATGCGGCGGTTCAAACTGCTGAGGTTTGTGACGCGGGTAAACATTCGCTCAAAAAAGTTTTGCTTCTTGGTTGTCAGGGGATTGAAAGCACGGATTTCAATATTGGCTAAACTGTCGAGGGCGGAAAAGGTGTTTTCAACCTCGCCCAAATTGATGGCATCAATAATAAAGCGTACACGAACCCCGCGTTCAGATGCACGCACAGCCGCCTGCATCAATAGGTTTGCGGTAACATCGTCATGGATAGCATAATATTGCATATCCAACGTGCGCTCGGCATTTTCAATGAGGGCCAAACGCATCTCAAAAGATTCTTGGCCTGTTTCCAAAAGCTTGAATCCTGACATGTTTGGATATTCTGCAGCCCGTCCGGAAATAACCTGACGCAAACGCGTGTCGGTATCCGGCGAAAGCGCATAAGACGGCTCGCGATCTGTCGGAGCCGCTTTCGCAGTCGTGTGACCACAACCCATAAGTACGAATAAAGACAGAAACATCAACGCACGGATGTTCCAAGGCTTAGTAAATACAGCGTTGGTCACAAGACAATCCTTTAAGTGGGTTAAAAATTAACGTCCACTATAAAAGATTTTTTGAAACATAGGTACTTTATTTTGAAAGTAACTCTGTGTTGACTGGATGCTGGAGGCACTGTCAAGCACAACCGTTTGAACATCACCGTAGACGGATTGAACGCGGACCGATTCTCCAGGTTGCAGGCTTTCGTTACCAAAACACTGCATACTGGAATCTGTTCCCATGACGCAGGTCGCGACCGGCTCGCTGTTAAAAGCGGCTGTCAGGTTCATTTGTTCAACAACTACATTTGCGCTTTGGCCTGTCGCAGCTGCAGAAATGTCATGAGATTGAAATTCAGCTTCAACTGTCATTGACCCGCTGGTTGTTGTTTCAGTCACCGTGGTTGTTGTCGTGGTTGTTGTTTCAACAGTCGTTTCCGTTGCAGTGGCTGTAGATGGGGCTGCGCTTTCTGTGCTGGCTTCGGCAGTGTTCATGTCTGAGAAGGCCTCAGCCACAGAAGATTCTGCAGGTGTTACGGTTGCCATGTCCAGGCCCGCCCAACCGCGGCCAATCTGTGAAACCAGATCCAGTGCTGCATCTTTATCCATTTCATAGCAGTGCAGGCCATGATATTGGAAGTATGCCATATCAATCATCGCATTTTCGTTGCCCATTTTGGCGGCTTGTTCAATCATTGCCAGGGCTTCTTCTGTTGTTACACATGGGATCCCGTGCGTACCGTTCAGGGAGCTTGTCCCGGCACTTTCAAGCGCCCAGGCTTCACCGGCCTCTAGTCCACGCAAAAGCTCTTGCCCTTCTGGTGTCAAATCTTCGCTTACGCCTTTCAACGCTTCAATCATGGCTTCGCGCGCGTCTGCATAGTCAACGCCGGACGTTGAAACTTCATCGGGATTCACTTCGGCTGCGTCAGGTGCTGTGTCGGCGCCCTCTGCGGCAGGTGTATCTGTGGAGACAGGGTTTGCATCTGCTGTTTCAACTGCTGCACCTTCAGGTGCGCCGTTAAACCATCCGCTAACAGTTTCGCTAATGCCCGAGAATATGCCCGATTCGGCAAGTCCCCAAACAATACCGGCACCCGCGAAACTCATCGCCAGGCGAATACCAAATTGTTTCGCGCATTCCTTGCGGTTGGCTTTCATATAAGCGCCAAAAGACATATCAGCTTCAGGATCAGCTTCGCATACCGCATTATAGTCTTTTCTGAATTTATTGAGCGTCATGCCGCCAGCAATTGCGGTTGCCGTAACAAAGTATGCCGGAAGGGACGCCATTCCAAGGCCCATAAGGATAGATTTTGAAACAAAGGACACGCCCATGATACCGCCCATGGTTGCGGCAAACTTAAAAGCTGTTTTCGCTTTGCCTTTGTGGCGAGATAGGCGGTTGTTTTCTGATTCGATGTTTTCATCGTGTGTCATAGGTGTGTCGGTCATGTCATTTCCTTTGGTATATCTTATGCGCCCGGGCAATGGCGAATTAAGAATCTGTTAAGCTTTGTATATTTATACCAGCAATTTACATAAACGTCAAATAGTTTATGAAAAATAGCAGGGTGTATCTCTCGTTATGGTGACAACGTCCTGAATGCGAAAAAGGTTCAGAAAGAACGCAAATGAATTTAGCCGTCCCGATTCTTTTTTTAAGCAAAATAGAATCGGGGATGGGCGGTATAACCTTGCGGAATTTTTATGATGAATTGCTTTTTATTTACTCTGCATGGCAACGCTCTCACTGCGCATACATATATATACAATGATTATTTAATAGTAGTAGACGGGCAAGTATAAAGAACAATACAGGCTTTACATAATTCGCTTGACATAATCATTAATCTTATGTTAATTTACTCCAAGATCGTTATTGAAACTAAAGTTGATATTTCAAAGCGGGATGAAACTTTTAAAAGACTTAAGGAGCTAACCATGAAAAAACTATTTAAAGCTATGGCTACATTGACAGCACCAGCAGCACTGGCGCTGATCGCAACACCAGCATCTGCAACACCAGAAGGTACACCTTCTTGTTCAACAGGCGCTTGTACACCAACAGACCCAGGTACAACACCATCTGGCCCTGCAATCAGCAATACTAACAATGCAATCGGTCAGGCCAATGCCGAAGGTGGAAACGCAAACTCCAGCTCAAACGCATTTGGCGGTGACGCAACATCCGTTTCCGGATCTACATCAGATGCGAATTCAAATTCCAGCTCGAACAGCTTCTCAGATTCTGACGCCAATGCGAACCTGACATCTGATATTGATAACACTGTTTTGACAGCTGTTGATGCATCCAGCAACAACAACCTGTCTGCAACAGGCGGCCAAGGCGGGAGCGCTCATGCAACTGGTGGTCAAGGTGGTCAAGGTGGTGTCGGTGTGGGTGGTGCTTCCAATTCCGACTCAAACTCAAATTCTAATGCCAATGCCACATCTGGCGACAGCTCTGCTCAGGCAAACGGTACACAAACAGTCAACACAGGTGACACAAACATCACAACAGGTGGGACATCCATCAGCAGCCGTAGCTATGGCAGCATCAATACACCAAACCTGGCAAGCAACTACTCTGCAACATTCTGCCAAGAATCAACCAGCGTAACCGGCGGCGTGAACATTTTGGGTATCGGCGCAAGCGGTGGCTACTCTGAAAGCGAAACAGACGTTGAGTGTGCTGTAGAAATTATCGACAAACAAAACGAAGGTGCGCGTGATATCACAGCCATCCAGGCCCAGGCGCAAGTGGTTGTTGCACAAACAAACGCAGCCGGCGCTGTTATGTCTCAGCAGTGTGCAAGCGCTGCAACAGATGCTGACCGCGTTGTCTGCCGTCAGAACGCAGGCATGGCCGCAGCATCCGTATTCGGTGGCAGTATCCGTTACGATTTTGCACAAACAACATCAACAAGCACATCAACAGATGTTCAAACAGAAACAAATGTGACTGTACGTCGTGCACAAACACAACAGCAGACAGGCACACAAGCAACAAGCCGTGGCAACGCATCAGGTTCTGTGACTTACACACAGCCAGGTCGCCAGCCAAGCTGCACATCAGGTTGCAAATAAGACTGTAACCAGATCTAAATTTTTAAGGGGGCCGCGGATGTTGATCATCTGCGGTTCTTTTTTTGTGCATTTTAATAATATGTCAATTTTATTGTCATAGAATAAAGGCAATGATGAGAGGGGACTTAAAATGTCAGTTAACCTAAAGAAATTGCGCGGCGCAGCTATTGCGGCTTTTGCCTGCGCGGCGGCGGCCTGTACAACAACAGGGCCGACAACGGTTCGATCCGTTGACTTGAATACGCAAACTTGCGAAGTCAATATGGTCGAACGTACAGGTAATAATGTAAAGGTTATGCCAGGTGGTCAGGATGCACAATGCGCTGCACAAAAGTTACAAGAGGCACAGCGCAGTGTTGAGGAAGAACGCTACGGTGTCACAATTCAATTGATGGAAGAGGCCTGGTCCTTATCAACGCCTGCTGAACGCCTTCGTGATTTAAACCCGTATATCATTTTATGGGCGCAGCATGACGATCCGGTTTTGTCGACATCATTCAGCGAATTTGCAGAACGCCACGGAATCGAAGTCACGGTTGCCGAGAGCAATTGTGTTGAGGTTGAGGGGCGCGGTTTGTTATGTGGTGATTCGGCTGACGAAGCTGTAAGCCATCGTACACAGCGCCAAAACAGCCCATCAGGGATGCGCCCCGGCGTATAGATCATATGCGGCGTGAGCAATCCGGAAATGCGTTATTTATTGTTTTAATTGCCATTGTTCTCTTTGCGGGGTTAACGATGGTTATGGCCAATCTGGAAGGCAGTCGGGAATTCGACACTGATTATGAAGGTATGCGTTCCGGTGCTGCACAGTTAATAACATTTGCAGCGACTCTCGATTCGGCAGTGACAAAGGTGATGTCGTTTAACGGCTGTACGGAAAACGACCTTGATTTCTATGATCAGGGGCAAAGCCCGACCGACTATGAACATTCCGTAACAAATGAACGTTGTCAGATTTTTCACCCCAAAGGTGGCCAGATGACTTACAAAGAAGTGGGGGGCTCCATTCTTGACCCCTCCCAAACCTACAGTTACCGAATTACAGGTCAACAGGGGTTCACTGAAATTGGTACAAACCTTAATGATCTCACATTTTTGGCGCACGTCACGGCAGGTGCCTGTTCGTATTTAAATGAACAATTGGGTGTCGAAAATCTTGTTGATGGATCGCCGCCGATTGATGATGTATCCCAACCTTTTTTACTTCAGGTTTTTAATGGTGGCCGAACGGGTCAGGGTGACTACAGTGGCGCAGGTTTGGTAACCCATGCAAACCTGACAGGTAAACCTTCCGGTTGTTACTACGATAGCGACAATGATATTTATCTCTTTTACAGTGTTCTTCTTGCGCGATAACAATTCCTAGTAATATCCGATTGGCGTTTTTGCCAAATTTTCTCTATGATATGTAGAAATCTAAGTTTCAATGCATATCAAAGGAAACCCCTATGTCAAAAGCCATGACTGCTTTTTTGCAGGATGAAATCAAACAGATTAAAGAAGATGGTCTTTATAAGCCTGAGCGCATTATCACGTCTGCCCAAAGTGCGGAAATTGATGTGGCGTCGGGCGATGAAGTGCTGAATTTCTGCGCAAATAACTATCTGGGTCTGGCTGACAATCCGGATTTGGTCGCGGCGGGTCAAAAGGCATTGGCAGACCACGGTTTTGGTATGGCCTCCGTCCGATTTATCTGCGGGACACAGGATATTCACAAAACATTGGAAAATCGAATTTCTTCCTTTGTTGGACAAGAAGATGCCATTTTGTATTCCTCCTGCTTTGATGCCAATACGGGTTTGTTTGAAACCATTCTGGGAAAAGAAGATGCGATTATTAGCGATGAGTTGAACCATGCCTCTATCATTGATGGTGTGCGTTTGTGCAAGGCTGATCGCCACAGGTATAAAAACAATGATATGGCTGATCTTGAGAAGTCGTTAAAGGCATCGCAGGATGCCCGCTTTCGATTGATTGCAACAGACGGAATTTTCTCGATGGACGGTTATTTTGCAAACCTTCCTGAAATCTGCGCCTTGGCCGAAAAATATGATGCCATGGTTATGGTTGATGACAGTCATGCCGTTGGGTTTATCGGCGAAAACGGGGGCGGTACACCGGATCATTACGGCCTGAGCGATCAGGTTGATATTGTGACCGGAACACTCGGTAAGGCGCTGGGTGGTGCATCGGGCGGATATACGGCCGCTAATGCAACCATTGTTGATTTCCTTCGCCAGCGCTCGCGCCCATATTTGTTCTCAAATACACTTGCGCCTGTGATTACGGCCACATCCATTGCTGTTTTGGACCTGTTGGATAAAAAGGGTGCGGAAATGCGGAAAAAGCTGAAAGCCAATGCAGAATATTTCCGGTCTGAAATGGGGAAACTGGGTTTTGACCTCTTACCGGGCGAACACCCGATTATTCCGGTCATGCTTTATGATGCGGCATTGGCGGGTGAATTTGCTGACCGCATGTTAAAAGAAGGCGTTTATGTAACCGGGTTCTCATTCCCTGTTGTGCCAAAGGGCAAGGCACGTATTCGTGTCCAAATGTCATGTGCACATGAACGTGCACATTTGGACCGTGCCATCCATGCCTTCCGCAAGGTTGGTGAAGACCTGAACGTGATTGGGAAGGGAGCCGCCGCATGAAAGCGATTGCAAAACTAAAGCCCGAAGAGGGGTTGTGGTGGACAACCGATAACCAGATACCTGAAATCGGCCCAAATGACGTCTTGGTAAAAATCACAAAAACCGCCATTTGCGGAACGGACCTGCATATTTATAAATGGGATGAATGGTCGCAGGCAACAGTCCCGACCCCGATGATCATCGGCCACGAATTTGTCGGTCAGATCGAAAAAGTCGGGGGTGAGGTCAAACACCTCACCAAAGGGCAGCGTGTATCGGGAGAAAGCCATATTGTTTGCGGACATTGCCGCAATTGCCGGGCGGGTAAACGTCATCTGTGCCCAAATACCAGAGGGGTGGGCGTCAACCGTCAGGGTTGTTTTGCGGAATATCTTTCCATTCCTGCCAGCAATATTTTTCCATTGCCGGATGATGTGCCGGATTCGCTCGCGGCATTTTTTGATCCGTTTGGTAATGCGGTCCATACAACGCTCAGTTTTGACTTGGTCGGCGAAGACGTTCTGATTACGGGCGCTGGTCCGATTGGGATGATGGCTGCAGCCATTGCAAAGCATGCAGGTGCCCGACATATCGTGGTCACCGATATTAATGATAAGCGCCTTGAGCTGGCCAAGAAAATGGGCGCCAGCCGAACGGTCAATGTCAAAACCGCAAAGCTTGCAGATACAATGAAAGACCTTGGCATGAGCGAAGGTTTTGATGTCGGTCTGGAAATGTCCGGTGTTGAAAGTGCGTTTTGCCAGATGATTGATACGATGTGTAACGGTGGCAAGATTGCAATGCTGGGAATACCGCCGGGCGGCCGAATGAAGATCGATTGGAACAAGGTCATTTTTAAAGGCCTGTTGCTTAAAGGAATATACGGCCGTGAAATGTACGAAACATGGTATAAAATGACAGCCATGCTACAGAGCGGTTTAGATATTACACCGGTCATCACGCACGAATATCCGGCTAAAGATTTTCAAAAGGGTATCGACGCCATGGCTGCGGGTGAAAGTGGCAAGGTCATCCTGGATTGGACGACTTAAAATAAATAAAGCATAGATTCACACCTCCTTAATAATACCATAGTACTCTTAAAAGTATAGGGGATGGAGAGGTGATTCGATGTCATTACGCAAAGATGTTTACCAGACAAAAAAATTACTGAATTTGGACAAGTTGAATGTTCTGATTATTGACGATTTCAACTTTATGGCCCGTTTGATGGAGGCCATGTTATTAGAGATCGGGATTGGTAAAACATTTATGGCGCGTAATTTAGAAGATGCGAAGGCCGTTTTAAACACCCCGCAGAATGCCATTGATTTGATCATCATGGATTGGCCGATGCCTCAACAAATGGGCCAAAAAATGTTGAAATGGGTACGTAGACACCCTGCCATTCAAATAAAATTCCTTCCTATCATGGTCTGTGGATCCAAGCTGACATCAGCAGATTTAAATGCAGCGCGGAATGCGGGCGCGACCGAGTTTCTCGTAAAACCGTTGTCTGCGCAAAAGTTGGCATCCCGGGTTAAATATATGATTGAACAACCCCGGGCCTTTGTTCAAACGGAAACATTTTTTGGGCCGACCGACGTCGCGTCGAGAATATAGCCGCAGCCGATCCTGAACAACGTGGGCGCGCTCCGCTACAGCTAAAGAATTTCTATACTGGTGATACAGCCAGTTGCGTCATGTATCCTGTTGATGAGCGCCTGAAGGTCAAGGCCGGCTTGCCGGCAAACAAAGATGCCGCAGGTTTGATTCCCGCTGCCAGAATTGAAAAGGCCCAGCAGATTATCGAAAAAAGCAGCGATCTGATGAATGCGGAATTTGGCCGCATCATGAAAGAGATGACAGCCCTTTATAACGGCATGACAATTTCAAAAAGCATGAACCACGATGATGTGCGCGCAAATCAGCTGAGCGTTTCAAAAATGCGCCACCGGGCCAGAAATATCCGCGAAATGACTGAGACCTATAACCAAAGCTTGGTCTATGACATCAGCAAGGAGCTTTACAGCTTTTGCCGGGTCATGAATTCAGAGCGTGTAGAAAGCTATACAATTTTAAAAGGGTATCTGGATACGTTGAATATCAGCTATGCACGCAAACTGTCCGACTGAAACAGTCCGGCGGCTTTGGAGCTGAAACGTATTATCAACAAAGCTGTTTCCCAATATGCCTAAAACCGCATTATTCAAAAGCCTCGCGGATATGTTTTGAAAAAGCTTTTATCCGGCCGATCCTTCTTTTTTCGCGCCGGTAAATCATAGAGTGAGCGTCTGAGTAACTTGGCAGATTATCTACCTTGATCAATTGACGGTTTGACCGCTGCGCATCTTTTTCAGGGGCTATCACGATACCACCGCCGTTGGCGGCCATCTGGCATAAAACATCCGTATTTGGGCTATGAACAAAACGCTGAAAAACTATGCCGTCTTGACCCGCTTGATACAAAAGTGTATCTGCACGTGCAAATTCAGGGTCATACAGGATTACCGGATTGCCATCTTCCAAATCATTACATGGGTTCAAATCTCTTGCGCGCCAAAAAGCCAGGTGGCCGGTATAGAGGGAGGCCATAATGAGATCGGGGTGGGCAGTGGGGTTAACGGCAAATCCGAAATCAA
>CAXGXG010000034.1:0-10303 GCA_964013525.1 uncultured Alphaproteobacteria bacterium
GGAAGAGGCCCTGTTGCAGCAAAAATATGATGACGCCCGCCGTCAGGCCGGACTTGCCCGTCAGGTGATGGATGCGTCCCACCCGAAATGGATCCGTCTGCAAGACATTCAGGCGGTTCTGGATAATCAGCGCGACAATTAAGCCTGAAATCTTAAGGGAATATTTGTTTTCATGGCGTACAAACATAGGTAGGATAAAACTTAGAAGATGAAAAACTCATTTACCAATAAGGGGGAAAATATGAATTTTAAACTTGCTATCGGTGCTTTGGCACTTGCGGTTGGTCTGGGTGCAGCAGCACCTGCACAGGCCGAACTGTCACGCGGTGATGTTGAAAACATCATTAACGAATATCTGTTGAACAATCCGGAAGTGATTCTGAAATCGGTTAATGATTTCCAGACCAAAGGCGTGGCTGAAGCCCAACAAAAAGCCCTGGATGAAAATTCACGTCAATTGTTTGAAGATGACATGAGCCCGACATTCGGCAAGGCCGAAGGATCCGTGCGTATTGTTGAATTTTTTGATTACAACTGCGGTTATTGCAAGCGTGTTGCCGATGCGGTCAGCCAAGTGATGGAGAAGCAGGAAAATATTCAATTTATCTTTAAAGAATATCCGATCTTGGGCCCAACATCTGAAACTGCGGCCCGTTGGGCGCTGGCGGCTGAAAAACAGGGAAAATACGTGAAGTATCACGAAGCCCTATTGGGCGCGAGCGAACGCGTTTCTGAAGACCTGCTGGTCTCCATTGCCGAAGATCTGGATCTGGACGTTGATCAAATGCGAAAAGACGCAGACAGCGAAGCGGTAACCAAACAAATCAATGATAACCGTGCATTGGCGCAAAGCCTGAATATCAATGGAACACCGGCATTTGTGATTGAAGATGAAATCTTCCCCGGCGCTATTCCGTACGAAACAATGGTGGAAGCTATTGAGTCCAAACGCGAAGGTTAAACGATTCGCGACAAACTATAATTTTTCGCAAAGCCCGGCCAAGTGCCGGGTTTTGTACGTTTGGAGGTTGATGGCGACCAAATCTTAACATCTAATTAACATAATACTTGACAATATTCTGTAAAATGTTTACATTAAGTTAATGGAAGTAAACAAAGCCTTAACGAAAACGGAACATTAAAGGGGATAATCATGTCACGTATTCTTATCGCAGCACAGAATGAATCGGTTTCTAAGTTTATCAAGAAACAAATGAAACCCGGCCAGTACCACATTGATACAAAAACCAACAGCACAGATGCATGGAAATCCATGAATGCCACAGAATATGATGTCATGATGATTGATATTGTCATGCCGGGTATTGACGGTTTTACAATGGCGCAAAAGGCGTTAAAGGCAAACCCGGGCATGCAGGTCATCTTTATTACAGGTTTTGCAGCTGTTGCCATGGACACATACAACACTCCGACATATGCACCGCGTCCGATGACGTCCAAGCCGTTCCATTTAAAAGAGATTACAAAACGCGTCGGTTTCTATCTGGGCGAAAACGATATGCCGTTTGAAAACATTTACGCAAAGCAAGATGCTGTTGCACAGGACAACGTGATCTATGCCCGCTTTGGCGAGGCGTGATCAGAAAAAACAGAATATTTGTTAGCCATGAATATAAAATAATAAAAAGCCAAGACCAATGCGGATCATTCATCCCCAACTTTAGTCGATCCGCATAGAAACTGGGCGTCTGTTATCAAAATGGTACAGGCGCCCTTTTTTTTGATTGTTTGAGATACGAAGGAAGAAAACATGCCACAGCCACGCACCCCCCTAAAATATTATTGGGACAAGGCCCGCTATCACATCGGCCATTACAACAATAGCTTTAAAGGGATTGCGACCTATTTTGCCGTTGGTGTAAGCGCACCATTCCTTATTCCGAACGATCAGCCGCAGAACCTGCCCCAGTTTGAAATGGATGCAGCTGAAACGACAGGCGGTACCCTGCATTATGAATATTTGAACACACGCGTGGATCAGTTGACAGAGCGTCTTCAGGATATCAAGCGCGATCAGCTGGAATTGGCAAAGGCAGACCTGAACGGCGGGGATACAGATACGATCAAAACGCGTATTGCCTATAAACAAGGGTTTTTACATACCGAGCTTAAGGGGTTTTACGGCCAATTGATGACAAATACCGCGATAAACGAGGTTCAATTCTCTCATTTGCAAGCGCGGCTGGTCGATGCCGATTTGGATCTGGCGGCTTATGATGACGGCCCCATAGAAGGTGCCGGCATAGATTTATCAGGTTTAAATCCGGCCGCCTTTCAGGAAATGCAAAAGAAAACCTATGAACGTCACCAAAGCGATTTGGATCATGCCGAAGAGGTTGAAAAAGCGATGCGTGATGTCAGTGATCCCAAAGCCTATAAAATCAAACATACTTCCGACAGTCTTGCGGGATGGATAATGCTCATGACAGCGGGAGGGTCGGGCCTTTATTTCGGGATCAACAGCGCCACGGCCCGAATTCGCCGCGCGCCCAAGCCTAAGCGCAAAAATTATATCATGAAAAAACCGTCACACTAACGGTTCTCAAAACTGTTCACAAGTTCAGACGGTAAGTCATCATTCGGATGTTCAAGGGTCATCGGCGCGCAAAACTGGTTACGCAGCCACGTCATTTGCCGTTTGGCATAGCGACGCGTTGCCTGCTGTGCGCGTTCAATTGCGGTTGATTTGTCGATGTGTCCGTCCAGCCACTGACAGGTTTCGGGAAAACCGATCGCCTTTGTAATCAGCGCACCTGTCGGAACATCGCCTGCATCAATACCGGCCTTTAAAATTTTCGCCTCCTCAACCGCGCCGGTATCAAACATCTGTTCAAACCGCGCGTTGCACCGTGCATAGACATCCTCCCGCGCGGGGGCCAGGGCAATTTTGTAAAAGGAAAGGCCGGCTGGTGGGCCTGATTTGGGCAGCGATTGCCAATGAATCAGGCTTTTGCCTGTGGCGTGGAAAACTTCCCACGCACGTTGAACACGCCGGGGGTTGTGGGGGTCAATACGGTTCTGAATATCAGGGTCCTGATCGGCCAGTTCGGCATAAAATGCGGGTAGCCCAATATCGGTCAGATGGGCGTCAGCACGTTGGCGCACGGCTTTTGGAACATCGGGAATGGGGCTTAGCCCCTCGGTCAGGGTTTGGATATAAAAACCCGTGCCTCCAACCAAGATTGGAGTTTGGCCCTGATCATGGGCGCGGCGGATTTCCACCGTGGCCATGTCGCGCCATTGCACGGCGTCTGTACGTTCAGATGGTTTCAATACAGCATAGAGGCGGTGGGGCGCTTGTGACAGCTCTTCCTCATCGGGTTGTGCAGTCAGGGTCGGGATCGCATCGTAAAGCTGCATGGAATCGGCATTGATAATTACACCGTTAAAACGCTGCGCAAGGCGTATGGCCAATGACGATTTGCCGGATGCGGTCGGCCCGTTGATCAGGTATACGGGTTGATTGCGCGTTTGACCCTGATTATTCACTGTCCAGTTTGATGGCGGCAAAGCGCATATCGCCTGCATTTTTAATCAACAGCAGAACCGATTTCTTGCCGGCATCCTGCGCCCCTTTAATGGCGCTTTTAACCGCGTCGACGGATTGAACAGGCTTTTGGTCCACTTCGGAAATGACGTCACCTTCAACCAAACCTTTTTCAAAGGAACGGCCGTTTTCATCTACAGACGTTACGACCACGCCATTGACGTTGTCTTCGATGCTATAGCGTTCGCGCATGTTGGGCGTAATCGGGCTGACCGACAATTCTAATGCGGCAATTTCACTACCCGTGGGGCGTGCAGGCGCTTCTTCGGTTTGGGCCAGTGCCGGCATATCCAACAGGCCTTCTTCCTCGGCCTTTTCCAGTTCACCCAGCGTCACCTTTAATTCAACGGCCTTGCCATTGCGCCAAACGGTTACGTCTGCCTGCTTACCAACTTCTGTATCGGCAACAATGCGGGGCAGGCCGCGCATGGCGTTGATGTCCTGCCCGTTAAAGTTCAGGATAATGTCGCCGGGGCGAATGTCCGCCTGTTCAGCCGGGCCGTCCTCAGACACGCTGGCGACCAATGCGCCGGATGCAGTATCCAGATCCAGACTTTCGGCAATTTCATCGGTTACATTTTGAATGCGAACGCCCAACCAACCGCGGCGGGTCTTGCCGTATTTGACCAGTTGGTTGACTACATTTTGTGCCAGGGATGATGGCACGGCAAAACCGATCCCGACCGATCCGCCGGAGGGCGAAAAGATGGCCGTATTGACACCAATCACAGAACCGGTCATGTCAAACATCGGGCCACCGGAATTTCCGCGGTTGATGGACGCATCGGTCTGAATGAAATCATCATAAGGGCCGGCGTTAATATTGCGCTGACGTGCGGATACGATCCCTGCTGTCACCGTGCCACCCAAACCAAAGGGGTTTCCGATGGCGATGACCCACGATCCAACGCGGGCATCGTTACTGTCGCCCCATTTGGCAGCCATCAACTGGCGATCGGTCTTAACCTGCAAAACGGCAAGGTCGGTTTTCTCATCCGTTCCGACAACCGTCGCACTTAATGTCGTATCATCATGCAGAATGATTTTAATTTCATCCGCATCCTTAATCACGTGGTTATTGGTCACGACATAGCCGTTTTCCGCATCAATAATAAATCCGGAACCCAGTGATGACGGGCGACCTGGAAGAGGGTTCGGGTTTTGCTGATGACGTTCGTAAAATTCGTTAAAGAAATCCTCAAACGGGGATCCCGGTGGAAATTGCGGCATTTCCCCCATATCCATTTCCTGTGCGGCCTGTGTCGTTGAAACGTTGACGACCGTCGGCAATAGGGCCTCTGCCATTTCGGAGAAATTCAGCGGCGTACGGGCGTCCATCGGCACTTCGGCCTTTTTATCGATTTTCGGTTTTGCCTGTTGCATACCGGCGGTTTGCGCGGTCGCGTGGCCGGCACCGAATGTCAAAAATGCGGAAAGTGCAAATCCCAGAAAACTGCGTTTGAATGTCATGAATACCCTGTTCGTCTGTTGCTTTGTTATTCTTACCCTACAAAGTTAGAGTGATGCGCAAATGAAGTCAATTCATACCATGCCCATGGGGGGAAATGATCTGCAAACTTGACATAACGGGTTGAGTTCGTTAAGTTAAATCGTAGTTTCCAAAAACCATAAAACCGATAAGGACGTTATTTTAAATGAGCACTTCATTGAAAAAGACACTCAAGCTTTCCGAAACCTTTACAGAAAACGCACAAAAGGCGATTGCCAGCGACCCGTCTGCGATTGAAAAGATCAAAGAACAAGCGGCATCATTTCAGGATCACATGCAGGCGGCATTACGCACCCTGACCATGGCAACGATGTCCGGCATGATGAACGGTGGCAAGGAAGAGGACCTTTTGAACAATCCTGAATTTCAGGATGCGGCGCTTAAGGTCACAGACATGCTGGCGATGATGGTGAGCATCGGTTTGGGTAAAGAGGCCGGCCAGGCCCTGATTCCTGCCGAGATGAAAGACGCCGATGTGGCTGAGGTTTTAAAAGCCCGCGCGCCAAATCTGGCGAAACTGGTGGCGTAATCAGCCTGATCAGAAGAATTTCAAAATTTGAAGAAAACCCCGCTCACGGCGGGGTTTTTTTATTGAAAAAGATAGAGAAGCGCCAGGCCAAGGGCGGCGATGATCAGCCCTGCATTTTGCAAGGCGCCATCAGGCATGGGCAGGATTTGCGCCATCATGCGTTTCATCCGGCTAGGCATCAGGCCGTACAACAGCCCTTCAAAAACCATCATTAAACACAATCCGGTCAGAAAATCCTGTGGCGTAATCATGCCGTCCCTGTCCTATGGGCGGTTGTCACGGAAGAAGCGGAAAAATTCGCTATCCGGTGACAAGACCAATGTTGAATTGTCGCCATCCAAGGAATTGCGATAGGCATCAAGGGAACGATAGAAGGCATAAAAATCAGGGTCGACGCTGTAGGCATCGGCATAGATTTTAATGGCGGCTTTGTCCCCCTCACCACGCAGGGCTTCGGATTTGCGGCGGGCTTCGGATATCAGGATTGTGCGTTCGCGATCCGCACGGGCGGTAATCTGCTGGGCCAGTTCCTGACCCTGCGCACGAAATTCTGCGGCCTCTTGCTCGCGTTCGGAACGCATGCGGGCGTAAATCGCCTGACTGGTCTGTTCCGGCAGGTCTGCACGGCCGATCCGCACATCAATCACTTCAATACCAAGGCGCTGGGCCTCCTGATTGACGCGCTGGGAAATGGTTGTCATGATTTCCGCGCGGCGTTCGGACAGAATATCATTCAGCGGTACATTACCCAGCAAACTCCGCACTTGCGAGTTGATCAGGTTGCTAAGGCGTGTGACTGCCTGTGATTCGTTGTTCAAACGTTGATAGAACAACAGCATGTCTGTAATTCTGTAGCGGGCAAAGGTATCGATAACCAAACGTTTTTGGTCGGACAAAATCACCTCTTCAGGTGGTGGATCGGCATCCAAGACACGGTCATCAAAGGTTTTGACCTGTTCCAGCAGCGGAATTTTCCATTTCAACCCCGGCTCGGGATAGACGCGGACGGGATCACCAAAGCGTAGAACCAGGGCCTGTTCGCGTTCCGGCACGATAAACAGTGCCTGGGATGCAACAATCAAAAGAATGCCAAGGATGACCAGTAATGTGGTTTGCGATTTTGTCATGATTATTGTTCCTGTCCGTTGGAATTGGCGGGCTGGTTGAATGAGCTTTGGCGCGGGCCGTTGTCTTTAGGTTTGGATTTATCGTTTGTACGCAGCTCGTTTAATGGCAGGTATGGCAAAACATTGCCCTGATCGCCATCAATCAATATTTTCTGTGCGTTGCTGAGGATATCTTCCAATGTTTCGATATACAGACGCTCGGCCGTGACGTCCTTGTCCAATGCATAGGCCTGATAAACGGATGTAAAACGCTCCGCATCACCGCTGGCGCGGTTCATGACCTCTTCACGGTAGGCTTCGGCCTGCTGGATAATCTGTTCGGCCTGACCACGTGCGCGCGGCAGGATATCGTTGCGATAGGCTTCGGCCTCGTTGCGCAGGCGTTCGCGGTCAGCACGGGCACGCTGAACATCATCGAATGCATCAACCACCGGGCCCGGGGGGTCCACCTGTTGCAGCTGAACATCATTGATCACAATGCCGGATTCATAACTGTCGAGCATGGTTTGCATCAGCGCCTTGGCATCCTGTTCAATCTGGGCACGGGCCTCGGTCAGGGCCTGTTGAATGCGCGTGCGGCCAATGATTTCGCGCATAGCGCTTTCAGCCACCTTTTTAATGGTGTTTTCAGGATCACGAATGGCAAACAGGAATTTGCCGGCATCCTGAACGCGCCATAAAACCACAAAATCAATATCAATAATGTTTTCATCACCCGTCAGCATCAAGCTTTCACTGGGGATATCGCCGCTGCCGCGTGTTGTGCTGCGTGTCCCACGGGGGGCCTGCTCACCACGGAAACCGATTTCGATCCGGCGTTCAAAGGTCACGTTGACCTTCTCCACTGTTTGGATCGGCCAGGGCATGTGATAGCCAAGGCCTGGGGTTTCTTGTGTACTGGTCCATTCCCCAAAGGTTTTAATAACAGCGTTTTCTTCAGGCAGGACGCGGTAAAAACCGGTCAGAGCATAAATGATCAGCCCGACAATTAGAATTTTGCCAAGAGGTAAAGGCTCCTGGCGTCGGCCACCGCCGCGGCCGTTGTTGCCGCCGCGTCCACCACGTCCGCCACCCAACATGGAAGAAATCCGTGCCTGCGCATCGCGCAGCATTTCATCCAGATCCGCATCCGGACGCGGTTTGTCAGAGCCAGGGCGGTTGTTACCGGTGTTTGTCGCACCCTTGTCCTTTTGACCCCAGGGTGTGTCTTTACCCTTGCCGCCCGATTTCTTGCCCTGTCCCCAGGGACCTTTGCCGTCTGCCATATTCATATTCCTTTGGTGCGGTTATCTATGTTATAACGCATAACAGTTTAACTGGAATTTATAAAGAGGCAAGCTGTGCAGGACAAAATTCGGGAAATCGTGACCAAACTGGCGGATGCGACCGTTTTTGACACCGCCCATGTTCAGGACGGACACGTCATGGTCACGTTAAAGGTGGACCCGAAACAGGGCACAGACCTGGAAAATATGCGCCAGATGGCTGAGCGCAATATTGCTGCGGCCTTAAAGCGCGAAGGTGTTGATTTCCAAAAGGTCACGGTTGTTTTGACCGCAGACAAAAAACCTGAAACCACAGATACCGATATGGCCGCGCGTCCGATTGCGGCGGGTATGAAAAAGATTATTGCTGTTGCATCCGGCAAGGGGGGTGTTGGAAAATCAACGGTTGCCGCCAATCTGGCGGTGGCGCTGGCGGCCAAGGGGGTTCATGTCGGTTTGGTCGATGCGGATATTTACGGGCCTTCACAGCACCGTATGATGGGGGTTCGGGATGTACGCGTACGCTCCACCGATGATAAGCGGCTCATCCCTTTGGATGCGCACGGTTTGAAAATGATATCCATTGGATCGATGGTAGATGAAGACCAGCCGATGATCTGGCGCGGGCCGATGCTGCAAACAGCCGTCACCCAGTTTTTTCGCGATGTGGATTGGGGAGATGTCGATACCCTGATCGTTGATTTGCCCCCGGGAACCGGTGATGTGCAAATGACAATGGCGCAAAAAATTCCGGTGACAGGTGCCGTGATTGTTTCCACACCGCAGGATATTGCCCTGATTGATGCGCGCAAGGCGGTTGCCATGTTTAAAAAAATGAAGGTGCCGATATTGGGCCTGATTGAAAATATGAGCCTGCACACTTGTTCAAACTGCGGCCACAGCGAAGAGATTTTCGGCCACGGCGGGGCCGAGGCGGCAGCTGGCGAGTTGGGGATTCCGTTTTTGGGCGCGCTGCCGCTGGATATTGACATCCGGCTGCAATCAGATGCGGGAACGCCCATTGCCCTTCATAATCTGGATCATCCGGCTGCAGATCTGTTCGCGAAAATTGCGGATCAGATTTAAATTCAGAATTGTGTAACTGGCTAAAGTTATCGCGCGATCAGAACATGATAGAAATAATAATTGCCAGCCCGTGTATAGGTTGAGCGGCTCCCCTCATAACAGCCGGATTTCTGCCCAAATAACGGGTCGCTGCCGGAACCATCCGTTGTAAACATATCCCGCAGGCTGTGTTCGCTGTAATCGCCCTTAAAACGGCGATAGGCATCATTATCGGTTGTCATTTTCGGGATAAGGGGGTGGGTGGCATCGGTATCGCCGCTGGCATCAATACCAAGTTTACGGTTCAGCGCGATACAGATGTTTTTGTTCACCTCGCGGATTGTCATGATCAGATCACGGTTGCTGATATCTGTGCCGTCCGTTCCCACGCCGCGTAAGCGGGCGCTGCCGGATATGCAAGGCTCAAGCGTGGCGCAGGCAGTGGCTTCATACAAGGTGTCGTTAGGGCTGCCGTCAAACCAGACATCGGGAAGGTGATAATCCATGCCGCCGCCGTTTACGTGAAAGACATTGCATTTATCGGGTGCAGGCGTGTTGTGAATGTTATTTTCAAGACCATCGACATCCGCCACGTAAAAACTGATTTGATCGTTACGGCATCCGTTCGTCATCCGCAGGCGCGATACAGCGGTCTTCATGTCATTGGCATATTGAATGACCTGGGTGGCATAGACCGATCCCATTTCGTCATCGATATTGCCGCTTTCGTTTTCGGCATCGGTCACGGCAAAGGTCAGCATGGCAAACAGCGCCACCGCAATCAAAATCAAAAACAGGACATTTCCGTTATTTCGCATCATACCTGTTTAGTGTAGGGCAGAATTGTGACGAAATTAAGCGTTTTTATTTTCGCGTCGAAAACGGGATTTCAGGCGCGCCATACCGCCGGCCATATCCTCTCGGAATTTTAAGGCGGCAGGGGTCACAATCAGTGTCAGCGGGGTAGAGAAAATCAGCCCGAACATGATCGCGGTTGAAAGGGCGACCCACCACTGTGTCGATGGTGCGCCATAGGTGATTTCGCGTTGAAAGAAATCAATATTCAGCTGCAAAACCATAGGCAAAACGCCCAAGGCCGTTGTAAAGGTGGTTAACAACACGGGGCGCATCCGTTGCGCACCGGTTAAAACCGCGGCTTGCGCGGCCGAGATGTTTTTGTCGCGCCTGTGAACATCATAGGTATCAATGAGGACGATATTGTTATTTACAATGATTCCG